>JAGCOQ010000088.1 GCA_017642625.1 Alphaproteobacteria bacterium
ATTTGGTATCCTTGGGGCAGGTCAGGGTAAAAATACTGTTTACGGGCAAACTTGCTTTTGTGTGATATTTCGGCGTTTATCCCTAAACCGAATTTAATCGCTTGGTCGACACAGTAATCATTTAATACCGGCAACATACCCGGCATAGCCGCATCAACCATAGAAACCTGGGTGTTCGGGGCAACGGTCGGATTATAGTCCGCGGATGCGCCACTGAACAATTTTGAATTGGATAAGACCTCTATATGAGTTTCCAACCCAACAACAACTTCCCATTCACCTGTTTTGCCTTTTATTGTAAACATTTTTCTTTTTCCTTGCTTTTTCGTTTTTCGTATCTTATTATGGCGTCCGTTGGCTAGGTAGCTCAGTTGGTAGAGCAAGGGACTGAAAATCCCTGTGTCAGCGGTTCGATTCCGTTCCTAGCCACCATTTTTTTACCTTTTTTTCGTTATTAAATCATAATGTTTCCTTGTTTGAATTACTCTGCATTTTAACATTTGTTCCGCACGTGAATGAAGTACTTGTTGGGCGGCACCAAACATAGAATCTGGGGAAGAGTTTTTCAACTGTGTAAGCCCCGCATCCGTAATCGAATATAGAATAGCACTGTCTTCAAAATACGTAGCCGTAGGTGGAACTTCGCAGGGTTGTTTTCGTAAAAAACCCGCCGATTCTTGGGCGCCTAAACAATAATCCATTAGTGATATCCAACGTTTGCGGTATACAGAATACATGTGCAAAGCAAAGTTTGTATCTATTTTGGATTTCTTCTTTTGCTTCTCTTCCCAAAGTGCACCAGCAACCATGTGTTTTAGGTCAAATAAAGTAAGCGAGCCGTTTTTTAGCAATTGTTTATAAATATTTGTAATTATAAAGTTGCTTAATTCGCGATACGGATTCATTTTATTTCCCCATAATTTTTGTTGGGCGATTATCAACGCCGGCGAATTGTTCAATGTGTTTTGCCAACTGCATCACGCGCAAATCGTCAAAACGATTTCCAACAACCTGCATGCCCAATGGCAGACCGTTCGTGGCCAAACCCGCAGGGACGCTGCATGCCGGTATGCCCGCCAAATTCATTGCGACGGTAAACATGTCCAACGCATAATATTCCAATGGTGTCAGGTCTGCATCCAAAGGTTGTGCGGTTCCCGCACTTGTTGGGCAAACAATCAAATCACATTGTTTAAATGCAGCATTAAAACTGTCCGCAATCATGCGACGAACGCGTGCAGCCTGCATAAAATAAACTTCATATGATTCACTGGACAACACAGCTGTTCCAACAATCATACGGCGTTGCACTTCGGTGCCAAATCCCGCGGCGCGTGTTTTCTTATATGTATCGATTAAATCGCTGCCTTCGACACGCAATCCATAGCGCATACCATCATAACGGGCAAGGTTAGATGACGCTTCGGCTGGGGCAATAATGTAGTATGCCGCCAATGCATCCAAAATGTTTGGAATAGATACTTCGACGATTTCAGCGCCCGCCGATTTCAAATCGGCAATACGGTCGTTGAATAATTTTTTCATATCGTCAGAAATCGCAACATCATTCAATTCACGAATAACACCAACGCGTAATTTTTTGCCGTTTCCTAAAATTGGGTCAAGCGGTGTATGTGCATTAAATCCGGCATCTTCACTGGTTGAATCCTTGGGATCATGACCCGCCATAACCGATAACATAAGTGCTGCATCGTCAACGGTGCGTGCGATTGCCCCTGGGGTATCTAAACTTGACGCGAATGCAACACAGCCCCAACGAGAGCACAAACCGTATGTTGGTTTCATACCAACCAGACCAGTAATCGCAGATGGGAAACGAATTGAACCACCGGTGTCGGTTCCCGTCGCGCCCATACACAAACCACCCGCCACCGCAGATGTAGAACCGCCCGAAGAACCGCCAGCGGTCAATTTTCTTTCTAATTGCCATGGGTTAACCGGTGCGCCGAAATAAGATGTCTTGCTGAATGTTCCCATTGCGAATTCATCCAAATTAGTTTTGCCCAACAGAACAGAACCAGAATCAATGAATTTTTGTGAAACAGTGGATTCGTATTCTGGGACAAAGTTTTCAAGCATTCGGGACGCCGCCGTTGTGCGAATACCACGTGTGGCAAATAAATCCTTCATACCGATTGGAATCCCCTCAAGTGCGCGTGCGGTGCCATCGGCATAGTGTTTATCTGCGGCCTCGGCATCCGCTAGTGCGCGTTCAGGGGTGCGTGTGATATAGCAATTTAATTCGTCGCCATATTTTTCAATACGATCAATATATGCACGCGTCAATTCGGTTGCGCTTATTTCACCGCTTTTTAATTTTTCCAATGCTTCGTGTATTGTTAAATCAATCATTTGCTCTTCCTATCTTTTATGATTAAAAAGGTTCGTATTCCCGATCAAATTTTCTTATTAATGCCGATAATGTTGGATGTTTTTCCAAATGTTTCTGAAACCGCTTTCTTGCTCTTTCAGCAATATCCTTACTTTTTTCTAATTCTCTTATTAATACCGATAATACCGGATTTTTTTCCAGATCTTTTTTGATTTTCTCTCTTACTGCTTTGGCATAATATCTATTTTTTAATACAACTTCATATTCTTGATAGAGTTCGTCGGCCAAAAATGGTTCCGAGTTTAGTATCATCGAATATACGGGTTTATCAATCATACCAATGATTGTTTTACCGTCGTCTCCATATTTTTTTAATTTTCGTTTCGCAGTATTGGAACGTAACGGTTTACCACGACGTGCGATATTTGTCGCAATCAGAAACAGTGCCGCCCATTTTGCTTGGACAATTTGATATGCTCGATCATACTTGGCATATATTTCGGCAACTGTTTCATCGAATTCTTGGTCGTTATCGGTAAATCTAGAGTAATTATAATCATAGTGTTCATCACCAATGCCGTAAGATTGCTGTGCAGCAGCAATTTCCTTGTCTCTTTGGACATCAAGCTCATTCCGTTGCTGTGTTAATTTGTTCAGTTGCTCAAGAACTTCTGGTGATATATTTCTCATTTGTTTACCTCTGTGTGGTTCCATATATTTCAGGTAATATTAGTGCCAAAATCTTGCGCATATCTGCATCGATGCATTCACCGGCACACGAAAATTTACGACACAGTTTCTGTTTTGTTTCATCTGATGGCTCATCCATCCAATCTGTGCATTTTGTTTTCATATTGAATTCGGTTATCAATACAAAGGTGCCGTTATCCAACATAGATTCAATCGCCCTTATGCATGAGTGTGGTTCGGGTTCCATGGTTTTTGCTAAATTCGTAAGATTTTGAATAGTAGTATAGCCATCCCTAATGTGCAGAAACCGACCATTTAGCGAAACGATATTCTTGCTTGTTTGTGATGCTGTGTATTCTTCTTCTTCAACAAATGATTCAACATAAGATATCACTGCTACTGTTTTTTCCGGTTGTTTAGGCGTTTCCTTTGGTGTTTTTGTTTCAACTTTCTCCGCATGCTTTTTTTTCTTGATACTTGACAACAACAGTTGATTAAGTGTCGCCTTTGTTCCTTTCGGCGTTTGGGACAGTGGGTATTGCACAAACGGCGTGCGACTTGTATACGGTTTCGTGCGCGGTATTTTGTTTGATGGGTAAAAAGTTATTTTGTGTGCTTTGCTCATACTTATTCACCATCCATAACCTTTGGCACCGCGAAATAGCCACGTGATACACCGGCATTATCAGGTGTGTTCTTTAAAATATCTGCACGTGGAGCGTTGTCGGTTACGACATCAGCTCGACGTGGCAGGTCGTGTGATGCCGGATTCAACATTGGTTCAACCCCAGTTGTGTCAATTTTCTGTAATTTATCCAACCAATCAATAACGGAATCAATGTCCATAGATGCCAATTTTTCATCCGGAATATCTATGTGAATAAGGTCCGCAAATTTATGTAATTGTTCCTTGCTAAATGCCATTTTACATCCTATTATTAAGTCCAGAGGTTGATTATACAATGATTATGCCCGATTTCAAGGATTTTCCGCGCGTGGGGCGCATTATTGGGTTTGACTGGGGCGCACGGCGCACAGGTGTTGCCATTTCTGATGAAAAGCGCGATTTTACCTTTGTTCGTCCGCCGATTGTTGGTGGCGATATGGCAAAAGAAATGGCTGATTTAGCGGTTGCCGAACGGGTCGTTGGAATCGTGGTGGGGTTGCCCCTGCGGACAGACGGCACTGAATCAGAAACAACGAAGACGGTTCGTGAAGTAGTGGGGCAGGTCGCAAAATATATTGATTTACCAATTTGCTTTTTGGATGAAACTTTGACCAGCGCCAGTGCCAGTGAAGAAATAAAATTACGGACGGTAAAAGAAGTGAAAGAAAAACTGGATTCCGAATCTGCTCGAATAATTTTGGAAAACGCAATTTCGGTTATAAACAGACTGTAAAAATAGGGTATAAAAAAACGCGCTATGTGCAGGAACAAAAGCACATAGCGCATTTTTATTTTATGTTATTCTTCGTCGCCACGAATGTCTGGTATGTTTCCATTTGCGGATAGTAATACGGCAATTGGACGCGTTGAATCAAACTGGGCAGTTATGATGAATATAATCATCAACAATGGAACACTTAGGAACATTCCGACCACACCCCATATCATTCCCCAAAATACCAAGTTTATTAAAATGGCAAGTGTGGAAAGGTTTAACGCTTTGCCGGTCAGTTTCGGATCCAATATATTGCCGAACAATATTTCAAGACCAATCAAACCGATTGCGGTGATGACCGCCAGTTCAACAGATGGACCGGTTGCCAACGCAAACAATATTGGTAATGCGCATGCCATAATTGAACCAAGTGTTGGAATGTAATTCAGTATAAATATCATAAACGCCCATGCACCCGCGAATTCCAATCCAATTACACGCAACAAAATATATGCACTTAATCCAGTCAGCCCAGAAATAATCGTTTTCATGAACAGATAACGTTTCATGTTTTTATCAACACTTTCGATAATATATGCATATTTCTTGGATTGACGTTTGTTTGCAAACAGGTTTTTGATTTTGTTTCTGAATGTTTCTTGTTCGAAAAACAGAAACAAAATGTAAATTATAATCATACCGACAGATGCAGCAATGCCCGCGGCGGATGCACCAACCGTTGCAGCAATCTGGGCAAAGTTTGGTAACAGGTTTGTATCCAACGATATTCCCAAAGAGCCGGATAAATAGTTCACAGCCGACAACAATTTATCCTGTAATACCGGCAGTGCCGTTTGCAGTTGTGCGAACATTGGTCGAATATGTGTTGCAAATAAATAGAAAATGAAACAGATTGCACCAATGGATAAAATGCGTGATATCCAATCAAACACATGTGCCATGGGTGTTTTACCCTTATAGGTTGGCATAAACTGTCTGAACCCGTCGGCAATAACATTCATCATATACCACAAAAACAGCGCGACCAAGAATGGTATAAATATAGAACGCGCCAACCACAAGAAGCCCAGCAATAATAAAAAGAATATCATTGTGTGCATTTTACCCTCCTATTATTTTTCCATTTTTTAGTTTTGTTTCGTGTGTCGGTTTAACCATTTTTGTAAATTGCGATTGATGCGATATAAATAAAAACGTCGTATCTTTCATTTCCGCAATTACACCGGCAATTTGTTTTTGTGTGTCGATATCAGCACCAGAATCAGGTTCATCTAAAATCGCAAGTTTCGGTTTGGTCATAATCAGTTGCAACAACATTAAGCGTTTGCGTTCGCCACCCGAAAAGCCGACATTGATTCCACGATTCAACCAATCTTTTGGAATGTTTAATTTTTCGCGTGCAGATTCAAGTTCGGTTAAGAATTCACCCATCGACAAATCGCGACCTGTATCAAAATGGCGGTGTGCAATACACGAATGTTTAAGAAAACTTAACACCGTCAACCCCGGTATTTCAGGAACATTTTGTGAACCAACAAATATGCCCAGCAGTGCACGCGTCGTTGTGTTTTTATCTAAAATATTTTGCCGATTGAAAATTATTTTTCCGGAATCAACAGTATATTCAGGATTGCCCGCAATCGTTTGGACCAGTGTTGATTTACCCGAACCGTTTGGTCCCGACAACAAATGGCGCGCACCACGTGGAATGCGTAAGTTAATGTCGTGCAATAATTCGCGACCATCCATTGATACACAAAGATTTTTTATTTCCAACATAGTTTGTCCATTTACCTTTATCTTAGTGCGATAGTGCCATCTGAATCAACTGTTTAGATTCAACCAAAAACTCCATGGGTAAGCGTGCAATAATTGGTGATGCCGCCGCGCCGATTATTAATGCAGTTGCGGTGTCTGTGTCCAGACCTGATTGCATAAGGTATTGTAATTGTTTTGCATCAATTGCACCGGTGGTTGCTTCGTGGCTTTGCGTGTTGTCGCCGTTGGTATGAATTATGGTTGGCAATGTATTTGCAGTGGCGTTATTACCAATTATTCGTGTGTCGCATTTTGATGCGTTTTTAGAGCCATGACCAGAGAAAGAAACCATACTGCGAAATGTTTGTTTAGAGTTATCCAATGCAACACCATACGACAAAATATTTGATACAGTATTATTGCCCAGATGAATCATTTTTGTGCCTGTATCTGCCATTTGACCATCACGTGTAATTGCCAATGAATAAAAGTCGCTATGTGCATTGTTTCCGGCTAAAATTGTTGATGGGTATTTCCAAGTTAATGCCGATCCAATTTCAACCTGGGTCCAATTAAGAGTTGCATTTTTTGCACAACGACCGCGTTTGGTGACAAAGTTCAAAATACCACCAATTTGTTTTCCGCGTTTGTATTCACCGGCATACCAATTTTGAACAGTGGAATATTTTACAGTTGCATCATCTGCAACAACGATTTCAACAACACCACTGTGTAATTGGTGGTTTGGGCGACGTGGGGCACTGCAACCCTCCATATATGATAATTCAGAACCCTTGTCGGCGATAATAAGTGTGCGTTCAAACTGACCAATCTTAGCGGTTTCGATTCTAAAATAACTTGCCAAATCAATAGGGCATTTTGTGTGCGGTGGAATATAGACGAATGTGCCATCTGAAAACACCGCGGCGTTTAATGCAGCAAAGAAATTGTCGTTTGCGGGAACAACGGAACCTAAATATTTTTTTACTAAATCGGGGTATTGTTTCACGGCATCTGAAAACGGTAAAAATATTATCCCCAGTTTTTCTAATTCTGCAGAATAAGAAGTGTGGACAGATTTACTGTCAATCACTGTATCGGTTGCCATGCCCAACAGTGCGCGCTGTTCTGATTCTGGTAACCCCATTTTTTCATAAGTTTTTTTCAGTGCAGAATTGTCAATAGGTTTGGATTCGTTGTAATAATTCAACGCATCATAATCAATTGGCGCATAATCAAATTCAGCCCAGCGTGGTTCGCGCATCTTTTGCCACTGTTTCAATGCAGCCAGGCGCCAATCACACAGCCACTTTGGTTCGCCACGCAGTGCGGATATTTTACGAACAAGATTTGCCGATAATTTATTCATTATGTTCTTGGTTTGCCAAGGTTTGCGCCTGTGCAAAGAATGTCAACGATTGTCCAAGCAAACCGTCGGTAAATGTTGCCGCCAAAATGCCATCTGGTTCGGTGGCGTTAAGGTGACGCAACAAGCGGTCGGCACGTGAAATATAGTTTTCAACATTACGTGCAACATCCGCATCCAGTTTGATTGCCCGACGTAATTTTTCCAATGCAAATGGGTTTTTGGCGTATTCGTCCATAATGCCGCCCAGTGCGCGCCACAAAGGATGTTCGGTTGTATTGCGGGGCATAACACTTATTGCCGCCATAATCGGAATCAGGTTTTGCAATAAATCTTGGTAAATCATTTCGGCGTTTTCAGCAACGGCATTAGTTGCCGATTTTGTTTTCAGCACAGATTGCATTTTTACAATCAAGTTGTATTGATATTCCAATGTCTTGTTAATATTTTGAATTCGTGCGTTTGTCCGAAACACCACAACGGTGATAATGGTTGCAAGAATTAAAATCAATGAAATTGCGACCAAAAACAATGTGTTTTGCATTTATTTCTTCCTTTGGATTGTTAAATTACAGAACCCAGTATAACACACTTTTTTCGATTCGTACGATTTTATGTTGCGATTAGAAATAAAAAGTTTGTTTTGTATGTTTTTTGGTCTTGCGCCGATTCGGTCAAATTGATATAATAAATACATTAAATAAGGAAAAGAAAGGAAGATCAATATGTTCCGTAAGATTTTGATTGCAGCAATGTTCTGTTGTGCGGCGGGTTATTGCTTTGCCGTCACCGAAACAGCCATGCCACAAATTGTGACCTCAGAGGTGTTTTACACCCAAGATAGAGACGTTGACGAAAGCCAATATGTAGAAACCGAAGTCAATGAAAACTATACAAACGTTGCGGTTCCAGCGTGGCCAATCGCGGGAACGGACGCGGATGTAGAGGTTGGATGTGAAGACGACATGTGCAGCCAGGATAAACAATCCGATAACATTCGTATCGTGTCCAAGGTTGGTGCGGATTTGGTTGTCGAAAATAATTTTAATATGGGCGTCAGTGGCGACTTTACCGGTTGGTCTGGTGGTGCGAACATGTTGCATGGTAATCAGGTTCCAATGGGTTTCGAAGATGAATGTGATACCGGTGCCGAAATGCCATTGTTGCACCGCGAAGTGTTGGAAGATGATGGTGGTGATGTTTTGACATTGTCGCGCTCTGGTCGTAAAAGTTGCAATAAATACGCCGACGGTTATACCGCTTATTTGGCGAAGATTGGTTTAAGCAAAGAAGAAATCGCTGCTTATACCGCCGAAGAAAGAGAGGGTGTTGATGCCGCGGTTAATGGTTTGGAATCTGAATTCGGTGTGAATATCTCTGCTGATGCCGAAGCGCCGGCTGTTATGATTGACCAAGTGCGTTCTTGGGTCGTTGCCAGTGGTCAAACATTACGCGAAGTTTTGCAGTCTTGGTGCGACAAAGAAGGTTGGGATTTGGTTTGGACAACAACGCGTGAATATCCAATAGAAGCAAGCGCGGTGTTCAAAGGGCGTTTCGTTGATGTTGCGTCTGCGTTGGTTCGCAACTTTGAACGCGCAACACCAATTCCATATGCGAAGTTTTACAAAGGAAATCGTGTTTTGGTTATTTCAACATCAGAGGAATAGAGAACCAGTTAAGGCCGTAGGAGAAAATAGATGAGAAAACTGACAAAATTATTTGTTGTTTTTGCACTGGTGGCAAGTGTCGTTGGTGGGTGCACCCGTCGCGAATCTGCCAAGGTGTCGGCATCAGTTGATCAGGATTTTGTCAATGCATATGATGCATTTGAAATGTCCAAGAATCCGCGTGCCAAGGTCGCCAGTGGCGATACTGTTTCTATGTCCGAAGGCATTTGGTTGGGGAACAAGTCCACTGTGTTGGAACACAAAAACAAATTGCCATCACAATTCGAAACTGATTCTGGGGTCACTATATTATTAAATGAACCAGTGACATTACAGGTCTTGGCAAATGATATTAATTCTGTGACTGGCTTGCCGGTAAAGATTGATAGCCAGGTTAATACCGAAAAACTGAAAAAGACAATGAATATCGCATATACCGGTAAATTGTCTGGCTTGTTATCTCAGGTTGCGACAGATTTGGATTTGTTGTGGTATTTCGACAAGACGTCAATTGTGTTCTATGAAACAGAAACCAAGACATTTACATTATATGCATTGGGGACCGAGGTTTCATATCAAACCGCAATGAATACAGATGATGGAAACCAAGTTTCGTTGGAATCTACTTTAAAAGAATGGGACGAAGTTGAAAGTGCTATATCATCTATTATAGGCAAGGGTGGTAATGCAGACTTTACAGTGTCGCGCAGTTTGGGAACTATTACGGTTACGGCACCTCCGTCCGTATTGGCGCGTGTTGGCGACTATATCGAACGCCAAAACAAACGTTTGTCGCAGTTGGTGACAATAGATGTTAAAGTTTTACAGGTATCGTTGTCTAATGATTCTGCGTTTGGTCTGAATTTGGCGGCTGCGATTAATTCTACATCTGGTTTGAATTTGGTCGCAAACCCAAAGAACAACTTGGCAACAACCGAAGCCAGTGCAATGAATATTGCTGTTTTGTCTAATGATGTTTCAGCGCTTAC
>JAGCOQ010000089.1 GCA_017642625.1 Alphaproteobacteria bacterium
GCGATAATGCTGTTGGTTTGTGCGATATGGTCACCAATACATTCTTTGGTAATGTGGGCAGTGGTTCGTTCGTTGCTGGAGAATTATAAAAAGTGTTTTGTAGTTCATGACAAGGAAACACCGCCCATTCGGGCGGTGTTTATTTATAATCAACAACGACTATTTTAACAACAACTTATCCAACCAACTTTTGCCAGATGGTTTGTTTCTTTTTCTGTTGTTGCTGTCTGCGTTTGCGACGTGGTGCGTTCATGGTCGTTTTTTTCGCATCAACGTGTTGCGCGTTTTTCTTTTTCGCATCAGTTGACGGTTCGTGCGCCATTAGCACATCGTCAGTTTTATTCTGTTCCGGCGCAACGCGTTGGATAGAATATTGATCAATGTTCATCATGCTGTCGTCGCCGACAATCACGATTTCTGTTTCAAATTCCTTTTCCATGTCCGCAAGTTCGGCGCGCTTGTTATTCAACAGGTAAATCGCCACGTCGGTCGGAACCGTCATGATGATTTTTTGCGCACTTTTCGCCAACAACTTTTCTTGCAGATGGCGGAACATAATGATTGACGCGGTCTGGATAGACGGAACAACGCCGGCACCCATACAGTGTGGGCACGCAACATAAGATGATTCAATGAAACTGCTGCGCAGGCGTTGGCGCGACAACATCAACACACCAAAGGCATTGATTTTTGCCACTTGGGTGCGGGCGCGGTCGCGTTTCATAACTTCGCGCATTTTCATTTCCAATTTGCGATTGTTGCGTTCTTCTTCCATATCAATGAAGTCAATCGCAACAATACCCGCCAAATCGCGCAGGCGTAATTGCAATGCGATTTCTTCGGCGGCCTCTAAATTAGTGTTCAGCGCGGTTTGTTCAATATCTTTTTCCTTGATCGCGCGTGAAGAGTTCACGTCAATCGTCACCATGGCTTCGGTTTGATTGATAACAATCGAACCGCCAGACGGCAACACGACATATGGACCATGCAAACCTTCAAGTTGTTTTTCCACGCCGGCCTTGACCATAATTGGCACCGCCGGATCGCGATAATTTATCAACTGTTTTCGTGGTGCGCGACCATACATTTGCTGGAAATAAGTTTTCGCAGCGTCAAATGCTTCGTCGCCCTGAATCATCAAGATATCTTCTTTGTCCGACAAGAAGTCGCGGACAACACGACGAAGCAGGGAATCTTCGGTGTGAATCACGATTGGCGCAACCGATTCCAGTGTGGTTTTGCGGATTTCGTTCCACAAATTCACCAAGTAATCATAGTCTGCGGTAATATCTTCGGGTTTAGCGTCCATGGCGGCGGTGCGCAGAACGACCGTCATACCCTTTGGAATCTTTAAACTGTGCAGAATATCACGCAGGCGTGCGCGTTCCGCTTTGTCCGAAATCTTTTTGGAAATACCATAACTGTTGCGTTTGCGAGAGTTCGGCATCAAAACCGCGAAACGACCCGCCAATGACAAGTATGTTGTCATGGACGCGCCTTTTTGACCGCGTTCTTCTTTGACCCCTTGGACCAACAAGATTTGTTTCGGTTTTATAACGTCTTGGATTTTGAATTCGTGTGCGCGTTTGGTGAATTCTTTGTTATCTTCACCAGCAGATGCGTCATCATATTCGGCGACTTCGTCATTTTCATCATCTGGATCGTCGTCGTCGTCAACGATATTGGCATGCGCCAATTCAAGTAATTTCTTTTTCTGCTCGGGTGTCACTTGGTAATAATCAGGGTGGATTTCAGAAAACGGCAAAAATCCGTTCTTGCCAGTACCATAATCAACAAATGCCGCCTGGAGCGAGGGTTCAACGCGAATAACCTTGGCCAAATAAATGTTCCCTTTTATCTGGGGCTTGGTGGTTGTTTCAACGTCAAAATCAGAAACCCGGTTCGTTGCCGAATCCACGACAACAACACGTGTTTCCTCCGGGTGGACTGCGTCCACATATATTTTCTTTGACATTTTGTAATCCTTTTATTTTGGGGTCGTATGCAATGATAATCCGTCCCCGTGGGGCGTCCCAGCCCATGCCAAGGGATTGCGCCGCGATAATCATCAGCGTCATTCGGATTTCAGAAAATAGCGATAACAAAAACATTTTGCATAACCCTATCATCATACGACAAGGGCTATCTTAGCACGACGAGATTCAGATTTTCAAGGTAATTATTTTTCCGGCTGATTTTCGGGCTTTTTATTGCGCGAATGAAGATGCGGGTGCGGAATATGTTCAATTTTCTCTTTGACTGTGTCCATTTTGGTCTTTGCTTCGGCCACAATGCGCTTGATATGCGCGCGTAACCATCGTTCATAGATAAAGAACAAACCGCCAACACCAATCAATGGCAATACATAGTAAATTATACGGTATGTCAGCAATGCGCCAAATACCGCGGCTTTGTCCACACTGTCGGGCAGGGCGATAAGGAAAATGCTTTCAAACACGCCGATACCACCGGGAACCTGACTGAATACGCCGGTTGTTTGGGCAACAACGAACAGACCGATATATGTGCCGAACGGAATGTCCCAAAACGGAATCAGACAGAAATACAGCACCAATCCCGCCAAAATACCGTCAACGATACCCAACAACATTTGCAAAATTGCCATCTTGGTGGACGGGACATCAAATTGTAATTTGCCGATTTTTATGCTTTTTTTGCGGAATAAAACCGTTATGGCGAAATACGCAACAAGTGCCGCCAAGCACAAGAAGAACAGGCTGGTTAACCCGATACTTGCGCCGGACGATTGTTCCAACATATCAGATGGAATAAGGAAATAGCCAATAACCACGATTGCCGCGCAACCCAAGAAATAGGTAAAACCGGAAATGGTCAGCATCTTTACAATGTCGCCACCGCGGATGCGCCAACGGGTATACAGGCGGTATCTTATTGCGCCACCGGAAACCACCGCATGACCGGCATTGTTGCTGATTGCGAAGCCCAACATGCCCGCCAACATCCATTTCCACCAAACAACCTTTTGGCTTTCGCCGACATAATGTAACGCCAAATAGTCATATAATGATAACGCGAAATAGCCCGCCAAGCACGCACAGCATGCCGCGACCAAATTGA
>JAGCOQ010000090.1 GCA_017642625.1 Alphaproteobacteria bacterium
AAAAGGCGTTGAAAAACCAATTTTTTTATATACTATATCAGACATGGACTTTACCCCGAAAACTTTGCCGACCAATCTTGAAGCAGAACAAGCCGTTTTAGCCGCTGTTTTGATGAACAATCGTGCATTGGAACGCATTTCGGATTTCTTGCGTCCGGAACATTTTTCCCACCCCGCACACCAAGAAATATATAAATTGGCAATGCGATTGTTTTCGGTGGGTCAAACATTCGATATAATTTCTATCAAGACCTATCTTGACCAACAAGGTGTCTTGGAAACAGTTGGTGGTGTTGATTATCTGACCCAGTTGGCTGGGGCGGGCGTGACGGTCGTCAATGTTGAACAATATGCCCGTATCGTGTATGACAATGCAATGCGTCGCGAACTTATCGCACTGGGTCAAGATATTACGGACCAAGCATTTGTAGAAGATTTGGATAACCCTGTTTCGCGCCAGATAGAGGTTGCCGAACAAAAACTGTTTGATATGGCAACCAAGGGGTCGGCTGAACACGAAGTCACCCCTATTTCCGTCGCCCTGCAAGCCGCTTTGGCCGAGGCGGAAATTGCATATAAAGCCGACGGGCAATTATCTGGTTTGACAACTGGTCTGACCGATTTGGATAAATCAATCAGTGGTCTGCACCATTCCGATTTAATTATTATTGCTGGTCGTCCCGCCATGGGTAAAACAACATTGGCAATGAATATTGCATTTAATGCCGCAAACGCCATTTTGGCTGGTCGTGCCAATGAAAAGTATAAGGGTGCAGTTGTATTCTTCAGCCTTGAAATGTCATCTGCCCAGTTGGCAGCGCGTGTTTTGTCGTCGCAATCCAAGGTTCCTGTTTCCGCCATGCGCGAAGGTTCACTGACCGACGAAGATTTTATGAAATTGTCGCAGTATTCGGCGGCAATCGGTCGTGTTCCATTGTGCATTGACGACACCGCGGGCATGTCTGTTCCAATGATGCGTGCGCGTGCGCGTCGCTTGGCACGCAAATATGGTGGTATCGCACTGATTGTGATTGACTATCTGCAACTTATGACCCTGCCCGGCAGCAGTCGTAAAAACGACGGTCGTGTCCAAGAATTATCTGAAATCACCCGTGGTCTGAAAATGTTGGCCAAGGAATTAGATGTTCCTGTTGTCGCCCTGTCCCAGTTGTCGCGCAGTGTCGAAGCACGTGATGATAAACACCCGATTCTGTCTGACTTGCGTGAATCTGGATCAATTGAACAGGATGCCGACATTGTTATGTTCACGTATCGTGAAGAATACTATTTGACCAACCGCGACCCATCTAATAAATTGTCCGGCAATGTTAACGACAAAATGGTTGAATCGTTCCAGCGTCGTTTGGAACGTGCGCGGAACAAGGCCGAAATCATTATCGGTAAAAATCGTCATGGTCGTACCGAAACAATTAACGTGTCGTTCTTTGGCGAATACAGTCTGTTTGATAACTTAGATGATGCGGCGGCGCGTGCTGCAAATACCTTTATTCCTATGCCTAACGAGGCATCATCTATGCCACCGGCTGATGCGCCAATGGATGAAATTGATACGAACGCAATTCCAGACGATATGCCACTGTAATTATTTTCTTGCGTCTTTTGTAAAAATTGACTAAGATTTTGTCAAGTATTCCAAGGAGTTTTACAATGGCCCAAGAAGAAATCATTTTTCCAAATAATATTCGCAACATTCGCCTTAAGAAAGGTATGAAAATGACCGAATTGGCGCGTCGTTCCAATTTGTCGTTGTCGGCGGTATCTAAAATCGAAAAAGGTGTTCGCCGTTTGAACCAAAAACAGTTGCTGAATATCTGCAACATTTTGGGCTGTAAATTATCCGACATATTTATTAAAGAATCTGACGAAGTCGCAACTCAATGGCAAAGCGAAATCAAACGCCGTTTGAACGACAACGAAGACAGCGGTCTGAAAATCTTTGGTTCGGGGTTGCGTAAAATCCGTCAACAGACCGGCAAAACCATTGCCCAAGCGGCCAAGGATGCCGGCATGACCCTGTCTGTCTATCATAAGATAGAGGTTGGTCAACGCGAAGTTTACGAAAACGAAATCGAACCATTGGCAAAATCTTTCACACTTAATGTTGCCTCTATGTTTGATAAAATCGCGGAATTGTATAAGTCCGGCGAATTGAACAATCAAATCAGCAAGGTCAAAGAACGTGTGAAATCTGTCTTGGTCCCCGGCAATCCTGTATCTGGCATTGATATGCACGACGGTCTGTATGGTGCGAAATTGTATGACAGTGCGCGTAAAAAATTAGTTCCTGTGTTCGGCACCCCGTCTGGCAAGGCTATTTCTTTCAAAAAATCAGATGAAACAATGATTGTTGCCCCAATGAACCTTGAAGGTCGCAAGGGGATTTATGCCGTTGTTCCAAACACGAAACACATGGGCGGTTTTCTGCCAGAAACGTCTTATGTATTCGCAGATGTTAATGCCAAAGTGGCTGTGGGCGACATGGCGATTTGCATTGATTCTGATTTTGATCAATTAAAACCAGATGAAACCGCAACCGCACAAATCGTTGCCGTCCGTCAGGATTCCAAAGGCAAGATTTATGGTCAGGGTGCAACCGCATCTGAAAAGATTATCGGCAAAACCATGCACAAGGTTATTATGATTGTAATGGAATAATCCATAACACCGGAGAGAGAACCATGAAACCAAAAGCCAGTGTAGTCGCACAGAAGTTATTAAACCTTTATCGCCAATCGCATGTTATCATTGGCGGGTGGCAGGCGTTGAATCCCATATTTGTAAAGGAATCTACACCCGAAGTGTTAAAGGCTTTATCTGATTTGCCAACTGGTAAAATGTTGGTGCACCACATTGAAAATCTTAAATCTGGCAAAACCCCAATGGATTCTGTGGAACGCGACTTGTTGCCATACGGTGGCGTAATGGTTGAAACAATGGCGAACATCCAAATCAAACCTGCGGACTGGAAGGAACTGATTGCGGCAATAAACGCATTTACCCCCGACCAAGATGGTTTGAATCGCATAATGGATGTGAAGGTAATCAAATCTTATGGTAATGAATGGCCGAATATTGTTCGTGCGGCATTGGCAACACATCATCCTGCTTTGTTGCAACAATGGGCGATTGTGGATCAAACTTTTAACGCGTATAAACGTTGGAATCTGGCAAATGAAATACTTAGCCAGCCACTTAGCGACCGTTCCCGCGCCCAAATCCAAGCAGATATGTTTGAATATGAAACATATTTGCCAATGTTTGGTGATGCCGGCAAAGAATTGCTGGCTAAGTTGCGCACATTCATCAGCAGTATGAAACGCATCAACGAACCTAAATAATCAGTCGTCATCATTTGTCCGGTATATTGTATCCATTGTATGTGGCGTGCCAATGTATATCATTGCGCCACTGGGCGACAAGATAAAGTCCAATTCCCGTAATCGTTCACGCAACATTTCGCGTTTTTGTGCGGTATTGCATGTATTTGGCACTTCGACATCATCACAAATTATCAAATCCGCACGCGCACCTGTTATATTTCCATGGATTCCTTGACATATAACCGACGGTTCACGAATGCCAACCGGTCGATTAATTGTTATGCGCCCAGACGCCCACTCTTTCTTATTCTTGGGCACCATATCAACGCACAATGGATGATTTTCCAAAATATTGCGAATATGGTTTACCATGCGCGTTGCCAAACAAGTTTCCGCCGACAAAATCAATATTCTGGTTTCTGGGCGCATATATAATACGCATGCTGCGAATATTCCGACGACCGTCGATTTTCCCGAATGCCGAAAAGCCATCAGCAAACCACGCCGAACATCACCAGACCACACATCAACTAAAAAATCCATCATGCGCCGATGATGTGCCGGCGTTTCCATGTTTATATATTGATTCCATGCATCCATAAAATCATAAAACGCCGTAATCATCTTTGGTTTCGTTTGGTGCGGTTTCTGTGATTGAACCGTAATCGTTTATCAGTTGTGGCAAAGCACTCGACAAAACAGACAACAAATTATTATACAGTCCCAACACACCACCACCGGACAATTTATCTTCGACAACACCCAATGTGTAATTAAGGAAATTAACAACATTGTCATGCGTATTTGCCCACGCCGACAAATCAATATCAACACCATGCAAATCTTGGAATGCCGCCAGTAAGAAATTAAAATCGTCATTCAAATCTTCGGGATCAATTTTGTCGGTTGGTTGATAATCTATCACGCGCGACAACGATATTTGCCGAAAAATATCTATTTGGACATCCGCCGCCGGCGCGGTTGTAAATATAACACGTCCACCGGTAAAATCGTCATTTGGCACGACTGTAAATCCGGCGGAAACGGCAACACTGTCCAACGCAACATGCACATCAGCGACTTGAAAGAAAGGAAACGCAAACACATATTCTGTTGTTGCGCCATCACCAGTATATGAAATCTTATACATGTTCGCCCCCGTTTATCCAATCAAGTCATCAAAATGCGACAATAATGTTTTCAACAGATTTGGCGATTTAGAAACACTGGCTGTTTTCAGTTTTTTCAGATTCGCACGACGTTTGTCGTCATATGGTTCTGCGGTTTCGTCTTGAATTCGTTTTAATACCGCGCCCGTTGTCATATTTTCACGCGCCATACCACCCGCACCATATTTAGCCCGTTGCGCCGCCAATGCTTTTTTAACAAGATTCGCCTTGGTCTTTTCATCATTTGCCATTTGTTGCAATATTTCCTGACGCTTGCTCTTGGTCTCTTTCTTTGCGTTGTTATAATCCAAGATTTCCGTCACATCTGATACAATTTGTCCCATAATTTACCCCTTTTGCTTAAATCCCATAATTTCCGAACACAGATACCGATAATATCGTTGCCGGCAACTGCTCGTTACCATGTATTCGCCATGGCGCATTTATACAATCCCGCGAAGTTCCCAGTATGCCAACCGACACATCACCACTGAATCCGTCCGAATCTTCCGCATAGATTTCATTTGGCAATGTGATTCGTGCGCCGTTGATGAACAAAGATTTTGTATTTAACACACGCGCCATAATTTTTCGTATGCGTAAGCGCGACACATTGTGCCCTGATGCACGCAGCGGCAAACCAGATGCACAAAAACTGAAATCATGTGTTCCGTCTGACAATGCACCGTCATCAAACTTTTCCAGTGATATTGCTGTGCCACGTTTTGCAACAACGAAAGTTTCATCTTCCAGCACCGCGACCGACAAGAACTTGCCGTCCGTCGTGTATTTTGCCCACGCTGATATGCCCAAACCTGCATTTTGGTTCAGCACAGCCATCGTTCCATCGTCCATAACAACGAACAACTGGCGCGTTGATGGGTTATACGCCATATCAACCGGCCCCGTCATCAAATGCTTGGACATAGCACACAAATCGTTCGCGTTATAATTTTCACCCAAATCATCCAGGGAAAGTTCCCGAATATCGCGCATATTGCGTGAAACGAAAACTGTCTGACCCTCTATTTTCTGGGGTGGCAAATAACGTGATGCGACACTGCCAACGGAAGTATGCTGTTTTATATCAACCGACGCGGGCGTCAGTGGCTTATTTGAAATCGCCCATTCACCCACAGATGTCAAAATCTGCAAATTATCACTGCTGACAACTGTGCAGATTTGTTGTCGCTGTTGTGATGTCAGTGTTATGAATATTGCTTCGTCATCCAGCCCCGTTCCAACGGAAAAATTATTATGCTTTCCAACCTGCGACATCCAAACACCGCTGGGCCAATCGCGCGAACCACCAAACACTAAACGATTCTGGTGAAAAGTTATACTGCATGGCCACCCACGCCGATTACTGAACGCCCCTTCATACCAATCGGTTATCGGTGATTGTGGCAAAGTATATGTTGAATTAGTGTATGCAACCGCAGTTGTGGCATTCGTCACCGAATCTATGCGCCATTGCAGCCCCATAAGCAATATGCGTTCACCAACCGAATCTGCCGTCCAAAAATCGCTGCTGGTTGTAAATGTGGCATAATTGTTGCCACCACTATTCGCACTCAGCGTGATTGTTATACCGTCTGCATCATCAAACTTCATAAACGGCATATTCTGTGTCATATCCGAATTGACGGAAAACTCGAACAGATTCAATGAAAATCCGTTGCTGGTCTTTCTTAAAATGCGTGGCTGATAATCGGGATGCACAAAAATTATTGTTCCGAATCTCTGTGCATATTGCACACACGCCACATCATCATATGACCATGGCGAAATAATACTTTGCGCCAATGTGCCGTCTGGGGCAAACACCCACAAACGTTCATCTGCCAACGCAATGATATATTGTTCAGAATCAGATACCGAAAACGACAACAACTTCGCCACTTTCAACAAATCTGTTATTTTGGTCAGCCCCCGCCGGCGCGACAAACCGCCCCCCGCCAACACATCCATATTTTCCAAACGCGATAATCCCGCTAGATTATCATGGGCAAAGAACTCTGGTGAAACTTCGCCATTAAAAAACGTGTTTTGAGTTTTGATAAAATCAACCATTTGAAACACCTTTGGCTTAGAATCGCGCATTTATCAAAGAAAAATTATCTATATTTGCGGCCGTGGTGGTTGTGCTGTCTATGAACTTGGCAGATTGATATTCTGTTTCATACAAAGCCGCCAACATTCTGAACACAGATTGATCGCCCGTCATTGGCACACAGAACTCCATTGCCAACTTTGTCGCCGCCAGCGATACAAAATAACAAGGATACGATTCTGGCGACACACGCGTCATGGCGGTAATTGTTATTTTTTCATCTGGCGCAATTATTCGCCCATTTGATATTTTCCCCGGTGCTTTTATCACGCGCAAGACATCCGACGGTATAACAAAATCGTTATCAACTGTTTCAGTCAATTCGTATGTTCGAATCGCGAATCGCCATGGATGAGATGCAATTAACGCATCCATAATCGGATCAAATAATGTTCGCGCCAGTTGTGATGCAACACTGTCATCGGCCAATGATTGTATTGGGCGTTCCCCCAACTTTAACAATGCCATTGAACATAAATCTACTTTGGTCAGCATGTTGTTCCCCCTATTCTTTTTTCATAAAAAAGGCCGGCAAATACCTGCCTTTTTGTTTGTCTTATGATAACGCACTTAGTGTGATATTGTCGCTTGATACACCAACAACTTTGATTGATGTGCTGTCCGAGCCATTAACAATAACAATGTCGCCGATATTCATAAGTGTTTTAACATTGTTGAAATATCCGGCGGTCGCGATTGTTGCCAATGTTTCGTTCGCAGCATAGTGCCACAATGTAAAACCATTAGCATATGCGATTACAGACAAGTTTTTATTTTGAAATGCCATAATTTCCCCCATTGTTTATTGTTATTAAGCTTCTTTACACTTGATGCGGACGATACCGTCGTTATCAATCAACACTGCGCCTTGGGACATGCTGTTGCTGATAAAGTGCGCTGCACGTTCACCGTGCCACGAAATATCAGTTTTCACTTCTTGGCCGCACGCATGACCGATACTGGACGCATGATAGATAAAGCAATCGCGTTGCGTTCCAGATAACGGCAATCCGTTATACAGCAACCATGTGATACCCAACCACTT
The DNA here is from genome assembly GCA_017642625.1 of Alphaproteobacteria bacterium. The sequence goes on from JAGCOQ010000090.1 coordinate 7,669, forward strand.
TTTCATTTCAAATCCAGTGGTCAACGGTGTATCACCGACATAATCAGACGATACAAATTCGTCCAGACCCAACAGTGTGTTCCATTGTTTGACACCAATAACTGCGAATCTGCGACCATCATCTGGCACATCTTTGGAATTCAATAATTCAATTGCTTCCAATATTGCTGATTTGGAAAAAGCACTTGAATAATTACCAGCATTGTTTGTTGTTCCGTTCATTGCGTTAACAATCAATTCGTCGGTCTTGCGTCCCAATGCATATGCACCGGCGGCGGCCACAACGCGACGTTCATCAACGTTGGTCTTTAATTCATCCAATGCATCAACCCAATCGCCCGCATAGTAATCAACCAATGTGCATTCAACTGGTTCATGATTAAGATTCATAACCGGCACAATGCCATGACGCGATTTCGTGCTGGCGATACCTTTACCAACTTTCTGGAAAGTAGTAGATGCACCGACAACGCCGGATTTACTGCGAACAGAATTGCGCAGTTTTGTGCCCATTTGTTGATAAGCCAAATGAACATCTGCTTCAAATTGTTTTATGAAGACTTGGTCTATGCTAACTGACATAGATATACCCCTTTGTGTTTAAAGAATGAAAAAAGTGCGACAAATGTCGCACATCCAACAATATTTTGTTTTCTGGTTATGCAATAAATTGCGCCATAAAACAAAAATCAAACGGGTCCCCAACGGGATTATCCAACAACAGTATCAGTCGGACTTGCGCAAATCCGACTGATATTGTTAATAAAAAAGGGTCGGATGAACCGACCCCGAAACTATAATAAATAATTATTTATTATTTTTTCTTTGCACATTTTGCACATGGCTTTTTAGCAGCTGGTTTTTTTGCAACTGGCTTTTTTGCCGCGGCTTTCTTTGCAAC
>JAGCOQ010000091.1 GCA_017642625.1 Alphaproteobacteria bacterium
AAAGACAAATTCGTCCAATAAAGACGCATCCGAAGCATGCCAAATTGCCTTCTTGTCCGCGGTTAAATCATTGCAAGACAGGGCAGTTCGCGAAGGTGGCAACGCGGTTGTGAACATACACAGTTTTTACAACAAGATTCCGGAATGGAGCGACACAACATATCACTGTGAAGACGGACACCTTATGAGTGGCGTTGCACTCCGCGGAACCGTGATAAAGAAATAACCTTTTCTGTAATAAAATAGCGATTTAATGCCGGTGGTGTTTGCGTTTGTGGCACTCGTCGCAAATAGAGACCAGCCACTCAATAGGTTCGCGACCAATGCGCTTCGCGTATCTCAGGTGGTGAACCTGCGTGGCTTTGGCACCACAATAAACGTAATGCTAAAATCTGTATCTAGCCCCAATCAATAATTGATTGGTGGTCAGGTCTAATTTGGAAGTGTAAACTGTTATAGACCCATAGTTTACATGTCGATATTCTGCATTTATCGAAATACTTGTGGTTAAGTTAATAGAAATCCCTAAGCCAAGCTGATAAAATATATTAGAGGTAGAATGTTTATCACTATCAGACACATGTTCTGTTGAATCATAAGCAGAATTCCATGAATCGTTAACTGTATCGATTACCCATAGGTTTTCTTGTGTCAATTTACCGTATCCTAAGCCTGCCACAAGAAATGGTTTAACAAACGGTGTGTTTATATCAAGGTAAGCATTGAATAAGACGCCATTGGCATTTGTTTTAATTGTGTCTTTGCGGGTTTGATAATGGTGTGTTATATATGGGTTTTGTAATCCCGTATCCCAAGATGTCTTGGAAGAATAGCTATTAGATCCAGAAGAATTCTGAAAATACTCAGCTTCCAACCGGAAAGAAAGCCTGTTTAGAGTTGATGCATCAAATTGAAATCCAAAGGCGGGGTTAATTGAAGCTGTGTTGTTTTTGAATTCCTTGTTTTGTATTTCGGATATTTTTATTTTGTTATGGTTGCTTCCGACTTTAAGAGATATGTATGGTCTAATATGAGCATCTTCTAAAAAAGAATGACTTTCATCGCTGTCATTTTCGATGGTTGCGCATGCTAAGGCTGGAAACAGAATAAGAAAAAGAGTCGTTGATAAAAGTTTCATAAGCAAATCCTTTTACGTATATTGCGATTATATTCCAACATATAATGTTTTTCAATAATCGAATTAAGCGTATTTATTTTTCTGTAATAAAATAGCGATTTAGTGCCGGTGGTGTTTGCGTTTGTGGCAATCGTCGCAAATAGAGACCAGCCACTCAATGGGTTCGCGACCAATGCGCTTCGCGTATCTCAGGTGGTGAACCTGCGTGGCTTTGGCACCACAATAAATGCAACGCCAATTATCCCGTTTCAAAACAAGGTAGCGTTTCCGTTTCCATGCATCTGATTTTAGATAATCGTTGCGGTAATATTCCCTGCGTTGCTTTTGCTCAAAATAGCAAACTATCGCCACAAGTGCGAAGATGAAGATAGCGCCCGCAACCCCAAAAATCGTTTTAATGTCCATATGTGAATAATTGCATAATGCCTATACGCGTATCAAGGGTAAAATGGCGTAATCCAAATCATACGAAAAAAGGGGGATCAGGGTGGAAAAACAGCCAATTATAAATCACGATCATCCATCAGAAACCCGCCCCAATATCCCACTAGCCCCCAACCCTCCCAACTGACATACGGATTAACAG
>JAGCOQ010000012.1 GCA_017642625.1 Alphaproteobacteria bacterium
TGCTGTAAATTGTAGGATGGAATAAATGAAAATACATGTTATTGCATTGCTGTTGTGTATGGTGCCATATGTTGCATCATCTGCAACTGAACGTGACGAAAACGCCCGTATTGGTGTCAATCGTGTGTCTATGGCTGGGGTGCGTGGAATCCCAAATATGTCGGTCAGTTTGAAGAAGACAACGCCAAAGGCTACGACGAACACAAGTTCATCAGGGGGCAACAATAATGGCGGTGGTCAGTCGGATAATGGTGGCAATAATAACGGCGGTGATAATGACGGTGGCGGCGACAACAACGGCGGCGGAAACGATTCAGGGCAAGATAACAACGGAAATTGCCGTGACGCATATCGCACGTGTATGGACGAGTTCTGTCTGTTGGATGAGTCTGAGGGGTATCGTTGCGCTTGTTCAGATAATATAAATAAGTCAAAAGATTTAATCCAAGAAATTCAAAAAATCCAATCCGAAGCAGATAAATTGTATACCGAAGGTGTCGAACGCGAACAACTGGGGGCAAAGGTGACACTGGTGTTTGGTCAGTCAGAAGCGGCGAAAAAATCGTCGCGTGCGTCGGGCCTAAGTTTTTCGGAATGGTTAAACAGTGGCAGTTCAACTGATGATGAAAGTTTAGGTGCGGATTCCGATATTGGTGATAATTTGTTTGCCATGGCATCTAATTATTGTGCATACACATTAGATTCATGCAAAGACAAGGCCGAAATGGAAGAAGCGTTGTATTCACGCCAAGTAGTTGCAGATTGTAAATCTTTTGAATCTTATTTAGCAGATCAAAAACGTAATGCCGAAGCAAACAAGCGTACCGCCGAAGCCGCAGTGCGCAAGGCGCGTTTGGAAATGTTGGATACTACAAACAAATACAATCGTGGCGAATGCTTGTTGGCGTATCGTTCCTGTGTCGCGGACAAGGGTGGTTGCGGTGTAAACTTTGAAAACTGTTTAGATGTTGATTTGTTGGGTCGTCGTGCAAATGCGTGCGAAAATGTTTTGGATCAATGTATGGCGGTTCGTGCAGACGTGTTAGCAGACTGGAACGCCGAAGCGGCCAGCATTTTGGTCGAAGCGTCCAAGTATGCTGATAAATATGCACGTCAAACATGTTTGGCACGTATCCAAGCCTGTTTGGAAGATAACTGTTCAACCGCAACAAACAGCGCGTGTTTGACCAATGTTAATGTTGCGGCTGGAATCTGCACTGTTATTACAGAATGCGAACAGTTGGTTCCGGGTATTCGTTCCGCAGTGAACGATAAGTTGGGTTATTTACGGACACAATTCTGTCAGAACGATGTTGATAAATGTTTGCGTGATAAGTGCGGTCAAAACTTTACCGCGCCAGAATGTGTTGGTAAAAAGGCAACGGAAATCGCCGCGCTTTGCCCACAAAACATGTTCCCATCATGTAAGAACGAAACTCAGTTTGACATCATTGTCCAGGCGACTTTGTTGCAAATGGATTACCGTTTGATGCAGGGATGCTTGAATTATTTCGGCGAAGAACTGGGCAAGGTTTGTGGAACAGATATGGCTTGCTTGCCGGCTGATGATACGGTTTCGACATTGATGTATGTGCCTGATACCGAAGAAGGTTTGGCTGAATTACGTTCAACGGTTCGTAATAATGCCGCCAGTGCAGTTGACGCGTTCTTTGCAAAGTTCGAATTGGATAAAACGGTTGCGGCATGCCAAGATAGTCAAAAGCCAGCCGGTCAATCTAATTTGAGCACAAGCGTGTTCAACAGTGCAAAGTTGATTGCGAACATCAGTGCGGAAAATCGTTATTTGCGTTCGTTGGAATCACGTATTGCTGAATTGTCACGCGAACAAGATATCGAAGCAGCGCGCAAGAATTGCTATAACACCTATGCGGTTGAAACACCAGAAGAGGGCAAAAAGAATTACAGTTATATCCGTTCGGTGCAATTCGAACCGGATCTGCGTAATTGCCATGTGTGCCGTATGCAACAAGTTTGCGAAACTGGTGGTGAAAGCAGATGGACATCCGCTTTGAAGTCGGCTGCGGGTGGTTCGGCGGCTGGTGCTGCGGCGGGAACCATGGTCACACCGGGTTGGGGAACTGCAATTGGTGGTGTCGTTGGTTTGGTTGGCGCCGGTGCATTGGGCTTTGCATCAGGTGGCAAAGAAGAATACTGCCAAGAAATCGAATCTTGTGAAGATGTAAATATGTAATGCATCACGCGTTCCGCGGGGGAGAGAACATGATATCAAAAAGCGTTTTTGCATTGTTCGCATCCGCGATATCTGTCGTGCTTGTTTGTGATGCCAATGCGGCCGCGGTCGTGTCTAGAAAGCAATCTGCTATTCAAACGGGAACAACGGTTCGTGCGCGAACCGAAGCGACCGGAATATATGACCAAAACTGTCATGATGCTTACTATGGTTGTATGGATCAGTTCTGTATAATTGATAACAGCAACGGTGGCAGTTGCATGTGCAGTGATTTAAATGAAGAACTGGAAAAACAATTTGCCGCAATCCAAGATACTTTAATCGAAGCAGAACGTATTCGCACCGAAGAAGTTGAACGGGTCAAGGCGGGTGCGCAAGCAGATATTATATTTAATGGTTCGCGTCGGTACGACAAAGACGGAAATGTTATATACGACTTTTCGGGTGAAAAGACCAAGGAACAGCAACGCGAAAGTTTGTTGTCTTTGTGGGATAACGCATCATTTGATTTTGATGAAGTTGTTTTTGAAAATGATGTGGAAAACATTGCCGACAAAACTGGTAATGATTTGTTCGTTGCGGCGGATGAACTGTGTCGCAAACAAATGCCGGCATCTTGTAATAAAGATATAAACTTCTTGCACCAATTATATGCACGCCAAATTACATCTGATTGCAAGGCGTTTGAAAACAGTATTTCGCAAAACAAGGCGCGTGCGGATGCCGAACTGGCGGGCGCAAACGCAGATGTTCGCACCGCATTAAAAGAAAGTTTTGCCGAAGCGAACAAATATGATTTGGGTCAGTGTATGGTGGAGTTTCGCAAGTGTATGCAGACCGAAGATGCGTGTGGCAGTGGTTGGATAAACTGTGTATCGACGATTGCATCTGAAAACATGCAAAACAATTCTGCGAAAAAAAGGGTAAAGTCCAGAGTTTCAACGGTTGATGTTTATGAAATAACACCGTCAACAATGGAAATGCTGAACGCGAAACGCAACATCTGTGAAAATGTTTTGAACCAGTGTGTCGCGGTGCGTAATGATGTCTGGCCGGCGTTCCTGCGGGAAGTTGCCCCGACATTAAAGGCGGCGGAATTAAATGCAGAATCACAATTTCGTCAGTCTTGTTTGACCGATATTTCGAACTGTATCCAAACGGCGTGTCGTGATGATATTGCAGGCAAGGGTGTTGCAACAATGGATTCTTGCTTGTCCCGTCCCGATATGGCGCGCAGTTTTTGCAAGGTTGAATTGGAACCATGTGAACGTATGGAACCGCTGATTTGGGGATATGTAAAAGATAAGTTGGCGGCAATGCGTGTTGATGCATGCACCAAGGAAGTGAAAGATTGCTTTACCGACGAAACACGTTGCGGGGCGGATTTCTCGAACTGTATCGGTATGGATTACAGTTATATTCACGACATTTGCCCGTTGGACAAGTTGGTTGTGTGCAAGGCGAACAGGTCTGATTTTTCAATGGCTGATATAGATTCTATGTTGATGGGTCTGTATCTGAATGTCGACAATGCAGCGTTGAACACGTGTCAGAATCTTGTTAATTCCAAGATGATGGAAATTTGTGGTTCCACCACAGACTGCAACAAATTCGCATCTGATGATACAATGGGAACGGGCAGTTTGCGTTCGGTCAAAGATGGCGACAAATATCGTGTGACCGGTATGATTTCGTTTGGGTCTTTGAATATTGGTGATTCATCCGGTATGACAAAAGACGGCGGTAAAAAACTTGATGTTGGTAAAATCGGTGTTCAAGATTATTTGGCGAAGGTTCGTGAATATAATTCCGCTGTGCCAAACGCAGATGAAATTATATTTAGTATCGAAGAAGAATTGAACAATGTTGCCGGAAATATCAATCGCACGATATGGATGATTGAACAAGATCCGGAAATCCAATATTGTGTCAGTGGGCGTAATTTGGAACAGATAACCGGTGTGGCTGGGGCGCGGACAACGGCACGTTTCCCGCACTTGTTGGATCAAGTAAAGATACAGATTGCTTTGTCTGCTTTGCGTAAAGCCCAAGATAATTATAATGAAAAGTTTAATGCCTATGTCGCAGACGCGACCAAAAATGCGTCGGCGGATTTAGCCCAGTATATGTGCCAAATGATGCCGGTATCTGGGGGCGCGCCGATTGATTCTAATGTTTCAGCAGATGTTTCGTTGGCACCACCGTATGCGATAAGTTATGAAGTTGGATCTGGGTTGGATGCCAATGTGTTGGCGCGTGGTGGACGTGGCAGTGCGGAAACAGGTGGTACGGCGCGTATGACAACCGAACAAACAAATACCAAGTTTTCACAGGCGGTTGCATCTGTGTTGACGCTGGGGTTATCAACGCTTAACAACGGTGGTCGTGTGACCCAAGAATTGCCGTCGGGAACGCGTGAATTGTGGGCTTCGTTTAATCGTGAAACACGTGTGTGCCATTTCTGCACATCAACGGTGACGAAAAGTTGCAAGAATACAGGAAGTCGTGGATTCCTGGGGTTGTGGGATTCACGTGGTGTTGAATGCACTGAATCTGAACCAGTTGAAAAATGCGAAGATATTCAAATGTAGTGGCGGGGGTTAACAATGGAACAAGCATCAGAAATCATAGAAAATACAGCCGAGATATTGCAGAATCCAACCGAGATTTTGACGGTTGAACCATCACAAATTGATGCGGCGTTGCAATCGCTGATTCAAATGTCGGTGCATTTTTGTATCCAGTTGTTGGTCGCGGTTCTGATTTTTGCCGGCGGTTTTTGGTTGGCGAACAGAATAACACGCTCGTTTAAAAAGGTTATGCAGTTGCGCGATTTTGATCCGTCGTTGCAATCGTTTTTGGGTTCGTTTGTTAATATTCTGTTAAAGATTTTTGTTTTTATAATTGTGCTGACTACGGTCGGTGTGCAAATGACATCTATTGTCGCGGTGTTGGGCGCGGCTTCGTTGGCGGTTGGTATGTCGCTTCAGGGGACATTACAAAACTTTGCCGGCGGAATTATTATTCTGCTGTTCAAACCGTTTCGCGTTGATGACATTATTGAAACAGCCAGTGGCAAGATTGGCGTTGTAAAGAAGATAATGATATTCACAACCGAAATACATACATTTGATAATCAGGTTGTGTTCTTGCCAAACGGTGCGTTGGCAAATGGCATTATTACAAACTTGTCGCATGGCAAAGATCGCCGCACCGATTTGTCGATAAGCATTTCATACGGTGATGATGTTGATGTTGCACGCAAAGCAATACTGGAAGTGTTAAAGAAAGATAAACGCATTTTGAAAAAGCCAGAACCAACCGTTTTCGTGGCATCTTTGGCGGACAGTTCGGTTGTGTTAACTGTGCGTTTCTGGTCGCACTATTCAGATATGTTGGCGATTGCGGCGGATTTGAATGAACAGTTGTACAAGGCGTTGCCGAAAAAGAAAATCCATTTCCCATTTCCGCAAATGGATGTTCACGTTATCAAATAATTCACCCGCGCAAGCGGGTTTTTTGTTATTTCGTTCCTAGATATTTTTACCCTTGGGTTTGATACAATGTTATTGGCGGATGAATTAACCAATGGGGGAAAAAATGAAAAAAATATCAATGTTTGCAATTTCATGTGTTGTCGCAATCAGTGGCGCACATGCAGGAATGACCGAAACTATGGTTGTGTCTGGACCAGGTGGATTCAATGGCGGTGAAAACGTGATTTTGACCGTTGACCAAGTCAAAGGTATGGGCGACGATTCAAAAGTTTGGGTCGAAGGCAGCATCATACAAAAAAACGGTGATGAAAAATACCTGTTTCAAGATTCAACCGGTTCCATTATTGTTGAAATAGATGATGATGCGTGGCATGGATTGGTCGTTGGCCCGACCGACATTGTTCGTATCTATGGCGAAGTTGACCATGGTCTGTTCAACACCGAA
>JAGCOQ010000092.1 GCA_017642625.1 Alphaproteobacteria bacterium
AAAGATCCAATGGAAAACATTGGTGCACGCATGGTTCAAGAAGTTGCAAAAAAAGCCGGTGATGATGCCGGTGATGGCACAACAACCGCAACGGTCTTGGCACAAAAGATTATTCACGAAGGTCGTCGCGTTATCGCCGCGGGCATGAACCCGATGGATGTAAAACGCGGTATTGATATGGCGACCGAAGCGGTTGTTGCAGATATAGATAAACACGCGCGTCCGGTTAAAGATTCATCTGAAATCGCCCAAGTTGCGACAATTTCAGCTAATTCGGATGCCGACATTGGTAAAAAGATTGCCGATGCCATGGAAAAAGTTGGCCGCGAAGGCGTTATTACCGTTGAAGAAGCCAAGGGCTTAGAAACTGAAATTGATGTGGTTGAAGGTATGCAATTTGACCAAGGTTTCATGTCGCCCTATTTCGTCACCAACAGCGAAAAAATGTTGGCGGAATTAGACAACGCACAAATCTTGGTTTCTGAAAAGAAAATCACAGGGTTGCAGGCGTTACTGCCGATTTTGGAACCAATCGCACAATCAGGTCGCCCATTGTTGATTATTGCCGAAGATGTTGAATCCGAAGCGTTGGCAACATTGGTGTTGAACCGTCTGCGCGGTGGGTTAAAAGTTTGCGCAGTCAAAGCCCCAGGATTTGGCGATCGTCGCAAAGAAATGTTAAAAGATATTGCGGTTGTCACCGGTGCAACAGTTATTTCCGACGATATGGGCATGACATTTGAAAATATCACTATGGATGTTTTGGGTTCAGCCAAGAAAATCGTGGTCAGCAAAGATAACACTTTGTTGGCGCATGGCGGTGGCGACAAAAACGCGATTGCCGCACGTGCCGATGAAATCCGTGTTGCACTTGCAAACACCAACAGCGATTATGAACGCGAAAAACTGTCTGAACGTTTGGCTAAATTGGTCGGCGGTGTCGCGGTTATCAAGGTTGGCGGCATGACCGAAGTTGAAGTCAAAGAAAAGAAAGATCGTGTTGATGACGCATTGGCTGCAACACGCGCCGCGGTTGCCGACGGTATCGTTGCCGGTGGTGGAATCGCCCTGTTGCGCGCAACATCTGCACTTGAAAAACTGGCGGGTGCGAACACTGATCAAAATGTTGGTATTGATATTGTCCGTCGCGCGCTTTCTGCGCCAATCGCACAGATTGCCGACAACGCCGGTGTTTCTGGCGAAATTGTCGTTGGCAAAGTTATGGAAAGCAAAGACTATAACTTTGGATACGACGCGCAAAATGGCGAATATGTCGATATGATGACGGCGGGTATTATTGACCCAGCCAAAGTTGTTAAAACCGCAATCTTGGCGGCGGCATCAACGGCGGGTGTTATGTTGACCACAGGCGCCGTCATGGCGGAAATTCCCGAAGAAAAACCAGCGGCACAAATGCCATCTGGAATGCCGGGAATGATGTAAAATTATATTAATAAGGAATAAAGACACCGCCCGTTTGGGCGGTGTTTTATTCCAAAACTTGATGCTGTAAATCAATCAGTTTTTTACAACCAGATGCCGCCATGTCCATTAACTGCGCCAACTGGTCGCGGTCAAATGGGTGTGCTTCGCCAGTTGCTTGGATTTCAACAAAGTTCCCGGCACCCGACACAACAAAGTTAGCGTCCATTTCAGCAACGCAATCTTCTTCGTATTCCAAATCCAAAATCAAATCTTTGTTCCACAGACCCGCACTGACCGCCGCGACATAATCACGAATTGGGTTTTCGGTTATGCGACCATTCTGCAACAACCAGCGCACAGCCAGTGATAATGCAACGAAACCGCCAGTTATGGACGCACAACGCGTGCCACCGTCCGCTTGCAACACATCACAGTCAATCGTAATCGTGTGTTTTCCCAATGCTTCCAAATCAACAACACTGCGCAAACTGCGACCAATAAGGCGCGATATTTCCGCGGTTCGATTATCATGCAACATTGCGTCGCGCGCTTTGCGTGTGCCATTGGCACGTGGCAACATAGAATATTCCGCCGTCACCCAACCACCCGTCTTGTTTTGC
>JAGCOQ010000013.1 GCA_017642625.1 Alphaproteobacteria bacterium
CTGCGTCAATTGCAATGTGCCCTTTTGCTTCCACTTGATCACGTTCAAAATGTGACGTTTGCATGTTTCAACGTCAACGCCTGATTTAACCTTAAAATCAAATATAATCGTTCGCGGGTTTCCTTGAATATTATTGATCGTGTCGCCGTCAACCGTCGGCGTCGTAGTTGTCGCCAACGTTGCGTTTGCCGTTGTCAATCCGTCAATGTTTACCGTGTCGAAATATTCGTCGTTAAACAAATCAAGTGTTAAACCGTTCGCGGCTATATATTCAATTTTTGAATCCGTCATGTGTTAAACCTCCGACAATGCCGCGCGAACCGCTGCCGCCGTCGCCTGCTTTGATTGATATATTTCGAATCTGCTATGCTGCTGCGAATAATTATTTGTTTGATTAATTATAACGCCGCCGCCCGTTCTTGTCGCGGGTGTTCCGTCGCTTGAACCTCCGACGCCAACGTTTGCGTTTGCGGTTGGTATTGCGTCATTTAATGCGTTTTGCATACCATGCGCAACGTTTGCCATTTCAACGTCGAACCCTTCGCCAATACCTAACGCCAAATTGCGACCGATAACATCACGCATGACACGCGACGGGGATTTAATGCCAAAAAATGATTTTAGGTTATTGAGTACGCCCTGCCCGAATCCTTTGATTTTTTGACCTATCCATTTACCCATGTTTGAAATGCCGTTCCATAATCCCTTAATGAGATTTGAACCGACGTTTTCAATGGTTTTGAATCCTGCCGTTAGTCCTTCGACAATTGACGCGATTATTGACGGCATTTGACGCGCTAATTCAATACATATTTGCGGGATTGCCTTAATTATTTCCCAAAATAATTTAATCGCTGCCGCCAATAATTCGGGCGTTTTTAAAAGCAATGTTGAAATTATTGTTGAAATTATTTTAGGCAATTCTGCCGTTAATAAACCCAAAATTGTAGGTATTGCACGGATTAAGGACATAAACAATTCGATCGCGCCTTGTAAAATGATCGGCAAACCGTCCAAAATCAAAGTCAAAATTTTATCAATTATTTGTGGCAATGCCGTTTCGAGTGCTTCGACAATAACGGGCAATGCTTCAATTATTGACATAAATAATTTTGTTCCTGCGTCCAATAATAAAGGCAATGCCGAAATTATAAAATCGCAAATTTGACTTATCAAATTTGGCAAATCTTCACCAATTATTTTTTGCGCAATTACGGGGATTGCTTCAACAATAGACATCAACAAAGTTAACGCCGATTGCAAAATTAACGGCGCGGCATTGATCAATTCCGTGCAAAGTTGCGGAATTAATGAAACAACCGAATTAATAATTTTTGGCGCAACTTCTTGAATTAAAGATAATACTGACGGCACCAAATCGGAAAAAACAAACGACACCAACGACGGCAATTGAGATAAAACGCCGTCGATTACGGTCGGAATCAATGTTTTTGCAATTTTTAACGCCTGCGGTAATAAATTAACAAGATTTGAAATCGCTTTGCTTGCTAAATCTCCAACCGCTTTACCAAATGCAACGTCGGCACCTTCCGCGCCCTTGATCATGTCGGTTAACGCGGGCAAAACGCCGCCCGTGACCGTTTGCACCAAATCGCGCAACGGTGCGTTTGCACTTTCGAAAATCGTTAATTTGAATTCGTCGAACGCGCTTGATAACGCCTTTAAATCGCCTTGCAAATTGTCGTTTAATGTTTTCGCCATTTCCGACGCGCTGCCGCTTGAATTTCTCAAACCTTCTTCGAAATTTGCCGCACTTTCGACGCCTTCATTCAATACAAGGTTCAAACCCTTTAATGAATCCGACGTGAACGTGCCAAGCAATGCGGCGGAACGTTCCGCGTCGCCCATGCCTTCCGTTGCCTTTTCTACGTCCGCCAATATTTCCGTCAAATCGCGGTAATTGCCTTGTGCGTCCATAACTTCAACGTTAGTATCGCCAATTGCAATTTTGCCGTTTTCCATTTTCTTCGTAATGTCGCGCATGATCGCACTTAACGCGGTGCCCGCGGCTGCGCCCTTCAAACCTTGATTTGCCATTGATGACAACAACGCCGTGACCGTTTGCACGTCTTGACCCGCGGCGTTAAGATTTGCAGCACTATTTTTATATGCTTCGCCTAATTGTTCCGCGCTTGTATTGCTATTTGCCTGCGCATACGCCAACATGTCGGCAAATTCTGCCGATTGTGACGCCTCCATGCCAAAAGCACTTAAATAGTCCGTAACCATGTCCGACGCCTGCGCCAAACCCATTCCCGACGCCGCCGCCAAATCAAGCACGCCGCCCAATGCTTCCGTGCTTTGTTTTGCGTCCCAACCCGCCAACGCCATATAACCCAATGCGTCGGCTGCTTCGCTTGCGCTAAATTGAGTTGTTGCGCCGAATTCGCGGGCGGTATTGGTTAATAATTCCAATTCTTCGCCCGTCGCGCCCGATAATGCCGCAACGTTAGACATTGCAGAATCGAACGACATACCCGTTTCAAGAACGGAACCCGCAAAGTTTTTTAACGCGCCTACGGCTGCCGTTAATGCGCCCGTTACAAGGTTTGCCAATACGCCCTTAAAAACGGTGAATCCGCCTTTTGCGGATTTTTCCGCGGCGTCGCCTGCGTCCTTCACGCCTTTTTCAAGTTCGTTTGCGCCCTTTGTTGCGTCGTTTTCGCTTGCGTTAAAATCTTCGAGTTCTTTACCCGCTTTGTCGGCTTTGCCTTGTAGCGTTTCTAATTGCTTTTGCTCTTTTGCTAATTGTGAATTGACCTTGTCAACCGACGCCGCAATTTCATCATTGCTTGCGCCTTCTTTTTTCATTTTTTCGATCGTTTCTTCTTTAACTTTAAGAAGTGCCGCAATCTTTTGTTTTTGAATGTCAACTTGATCATTAAGTGATTTTACACGCAACGTTAAACCGTCGGCGGATTTACTCCAATCGTTCATTCCTGCCGCCGCTTCGATAAATTCACTTTCGGATTGACGAATCATTTTGTTTGCTTCCGCCAAACCCGCCTTTAAGTTGGAAATATCCAACGTGAATTTTGCACCTAAATTTTCACCCGCTGCCATGTGATCACCGCCCAAATATTTAATACCAACCGCCCGTTGCCGTTTTCATGTCTACGCGCTTGTGTAGAACGCCGCGGCGGTCGTAATAGTCCCCATTATGTATAGAACCCGCGGGCGCGTTCTGCGCCCCATTCTGCGCGTTCTGCGTGGTGCCTTTTTCGATTATGTAATTAATAACCGAAATGACCGTGTCGGCGGGTTGTTCCATAACGTCGAAAATAGTCGTTCCGCAAATCCGCGCAACACTAAACGACGAATCCATAATTGAAAAAACCGCCGATTGTTCGGGAATATCGGCGGGCGGATTGCCGCCCGCCTTTACCCGTTTTTTGATGTGTTAATGTTTCCCCCCATGTGACTAATCATTTTAAACACGTTGAAAATGTCGCCAATGTCCGCCGCTTCAATGTCGCTTTGTGTCATGTCGGGGAATACGGACAAAATAAAGTCATTAACAACCTTTACCGCTGCCGTTCCCTTCAATTCTTCGTCGTTCATTTTTTCTTCAATTTCAACCGCGCGACAAATCAAACCCCATTTAATATGGTTTGTTGTAAATGTCTTAACGATTTCGTCGTTTGCGCCGTATGTGTTAATTTCTACGTGTGCCATGTTTAAAAACCCTTTCGTTGACTATTAGATTTTTTACGCTGCTTTGATCATGCTTGCGTCATGTTTGCGGTGCCGTGTAAACGGTATCGGGTGACGTAACGGTTGCAAAGAATGATGACAAATCCAATGTGCCGTCGTTCGCCATTTTGTAAGACTTAATAGGCTTTTTAACGCCCGTTCCGCCGCCGTTTGCGAATTCGTGCTTTGTATAAATGCCGTGGAATTCGATTGACATATTGTTGCCGTCGGTTCCGTCGTCCTTTGTTGCGCTTGTTTCGTCGGGTGCCATGAAATAACCTTTGTGACGCCAAATATAATATTCGGTTCCGTCGGTGTCCTCCATGATATAACCAAGCGCGTAATACTTGTTTACGATCGGACATTCAATGTACATTTTGAGCGTTGAATCGTAAACGCGTCCGTTAACTGCTGCTTGAACTGCAAGTGTCGGAATAGATGTTGTTAATGTAACAACGTCCTCACCTTCGCCCGTTACAACAATTGCGGCGTAGTTGTCGTAGAACTTCGAAACGCGTGAAACGCTAACGTTCTTTGATACTTCCGCCAATCCTGCCAATGCTTGCACGGAATCCGTTATATATCCGTGACCCGTGCCCGTTTCGTTGTCGTCGGTTGTGACTTCGGCAAACACCAAACCTTTACAACCGCGATATTCTACGATTTTGCTAACTTCAGGCATAATAAAAACCCCCTTGTATTTTTTTGAATTGTTCCACGTGGAACAATTTTATTTATTTGTCTAAAAACAAATAGTCGATTGACCAACCCGTGAAATTCGGGTCGTCACTATAAGCGTTTAACCCTTTGCCCTGCGGTATGAATTCCGCCGCCTTCAATGCAGCGCGTGCGGCTTCGGGTACGGTGTCAAGCAATGTCGGGTCGTTCGTGTAAAATATAACGGTAAAATCCCACGTCCACGACGTTGCTTTGTCGTCGTAGTGTGCACGGTCGGGTGAATCATTAACAATATAAGTAAAGAACGCGGGCGGGTATTCTTCACCGCTATATGTCCCTTGTAAGAACACGGGATATTTTAACGTTGCCAATGTATTAATCAATGTGTCAATAACGTTCACAATGTTAACCCCTTCAATATTTTGTTCAATACTTTGTTTTGTTCTTCTTTTATCGGCTTGACGGATTTTTTGCGCGCCCTTCCGATAAATCCGCGCCCCGTGATATAACCACGATCTGCGCCCGTGCTTGTTTCCCTTCGCGGCGTTCCATAATTCAAGAAAATAACTTTGTAAACGTCGGCGGGGTCGTTAGGGTCGTAATTCGGCATTGCCCAACCGACAACAACCGCAAAACGATTACCGCCCGAATCACGCAAACAATTAAAACGGATTTTGTTGATCAAGTGATCGGGAACGTTAGAACGTTTACATTCTTCAACTAAATGTTGATAGTAAATGCGCCCGCCTGCGCGTGCCGCGTCCCACGTTGCCGCCTCAATGTCGCCGCCTGCCTTCTTTATTTGGTTTAATAAAGAATAGGAATTGACCGTCACGGCAATACCCGTTTTTGTTGCATAACTTGCAGTGCGTGCCATGTTATGCGCCCCCCTTGTACCGCCTAACCTTGAACGTCATTTCTTGATTACGTTGTTCAATGTTTTCGGGTTCGCCCATTATTTCATAAATCGCGCCGCTTTGATCATCACATAACGAAATCGCGCCGCCCGATTTAATCGACGGGTCAAACCATGTTGTGACGTTTGCCGTATCATCAACAACATAAACGCCGTTGTTTTCGTATTCGCTGCCGCCGTATGTTGAGAAATTACAAAAGCGCACAATGGGTTCGTTGTTTGAATCCTTTTCGACCGTGAACACCTTTTTGTTTACGCCCTTGATGTTTTGATAACTTCCGACGTAATAATAAAATGGTGTCGTCTTTTGTGAACCTTTAGCCAACCTTTGCATTTTTCAATTCCTCAATGCTAACGATTTTGTTAACAAACACGACGATTTCGGTATTCGCAATTTTGGGAATTGTGAACGTGATCGTCGAACCGTCAATTGTATAATCGACATTTTCAACGCTCAACATACCGTTAACGAATACGTTAACCGTTTCATTCGCTGCGGGGTTGTATTGCGGTATATCAAACGTGACGGTTTCGGTTTCTGCTTCGGTTGTCGTCGTAACCCATGAATAAGCAACAATATATTTGTTTTCTTCGTCAACGTCGCCGTCGTTGTCAACTAACTTCGTTAAAGTAACGATAATTTCGGTTCCTTCAATTTTCGGTATAACGAACGTGATCGTTGAACCGTCAATTGTATATTCGGAATCCTTCACGCACAACATGCCGTTGACAAATACGTTAATAGTTTCGTCTTTTGTCGGGTCGTATTGCGGTATTTCAAACACAATTGCGGTTGTTTCCGCCGTTGTTGTTTTGGTGTACCACGTAAAGGTTTTAACCGTCTTGTCGTCTAAATCCGAATCGTCGTTTTCTGCTGCTAATTGAATCACGCGTTGTTTGACGTATTCCGAAAACTTAACGCCGCCCGCTTGATAATTCCACAAATCATTAACGCCTAACGCGATCACGCCGACGGATTTTTCGCTTTTAACAACACGCTTTGAAACGCCCGCATTAATCATAAAGTCTTTTACTTCGTTTATGTATAAGCGAACTAAACCGTCGCGGAATGTTCCCGCCGTTGTTCCAAACAACATGGTTTTTACTGCGTTTAAAATCTCATTGTCGGACATGATCGCGCCCCCTGCGTCAAATTATTCTTCTTGTACGTTCAAACGTGCCAAATCGAAAATTTGGGTTGTTGTGTGTGTGCCGTCGGTTGTAACAATCTTAAAGTTTTGCGCAAACCTATTTGTTACCTTGAAAACGCCGTTTTTGTCGGGGTCGTTAATAAGTTCAACTAATCCCGTGCCCTCCGACGGTTCCAAACCTACCTTAACACTTGTTGCGGTTGCGGGTATGTCGCTAAACTTCAAAGCGATAAAATTACCCGCGCCGTATGTTTCAACTAACGAACCCGTATCAAGATATTTGAGCGTTCCCGTGATTTCGTCGCCCTCAATCTTCACTTTTGATTGCATGTTCGAAACTTTTGTCCCGAATAGTGTAGCGCTACCCGCTTCGGGTGACAATGTAACGCCACTTAAGGGTTTGAAGTTACCTTCTTAACAACTACAAATCCCTTGTCCTTGATAACGTTACCCGCAACAAGAACCTCACCGCGAACGGCTAAAAGTCCCTCACTAAACTTGTAATCTTCGGAAACTGTGATTTCGTAATCTCCGAAAAGTCCCAACTTATAGTTGCGGGGGTGTCCAACGATCATTGTCGGCACGCCTGCTTCGGTTGCTTCTGCGTCCACAAATGCGGTTGCGTTTGCGTTAATGCAATAACGAACGGAAAGTCCGCCGTCCTTGATCACGCCCGTATTCGGGTTTGTACCGTCGGGGATAATTTCGTAAACTGCCTGCTTTGTTGTTGAACTGCGAACATCACCAAATGCGACAAGGTCTTTCTTGTTGAGAATAAGAATAACGCCGTCACCGCCAAACAAATTGTCGTCGCCGCCGTATGCAAAAACGATTTCGCGCAATGTCTTGTCGTCAATGTCGCTTGACTTGTTAACAACTTGAATCATGGAATCGTTGTCCTTATCTACGGCGTTACAAATGCCGTAAATTGCGGTTGTACCGTTACCGCTAACAATCCATGACGCAACCTTCTTTTTAAGAGCAATTGCCGCGCCCTGCTGCACTTTTGCAAGATACTGTAAAGGTGTTTGCTTGCGCACTTGCTTGGAAATGTAAGAAATAACGTTGATAATGTGCGGTGTATCGGTAACAATGCCGAAATCGGGGTCGTCGCTATTTGCTGCGCTGCCTTCGGTTCCTGCGTCTGCTTCCTGCCATGCCTTCATGTAGGCTTCTTGGAATGTTCCGAATCCCGTCATATCCTCAACTTCGACCATGTCAACAATTGAAGATACGGAACTCATAGGGTCGGAAATACCGTTTACTGCCGTGGGTGTTGCAAGTTCGCCACTTGAAACAAGAACGGAACGCGCCTCACTTGCGGGCATTGAAAAATGACCGTCGGTTGTAAGTGCCTTTGCGCGTGCCTCAATGTCGCCTTTAACGGAACCGTTGCGGTTTTCGCTTTCGCCAACAACTGCCGCACGAATTGCGGGGTCGCCTGCGGGTGCGGGTGTGTCCTTCGGTTCGTCAATGTCTGCAAGCATTGATTCGGTTTCCGCAATTTCTGCGCGAATCTGCTTCATTGTGTCGCCAATCTGCGTGCGTGCTTCCTTTGAATCTGCCGCGATCATTTCGGCGTCGAGTGTGTCAAGCCTTGAACGGAGTTCGCCCAACTTCTTTGTTAAAAATTCTTTAACCTTCATGGATTTTGCCCCCTTGTAATAAAATAATTTTTGTTGCCGCTTCCGACAACTTGGGTTTTGTTGCCGCGCGCTGCTTCTCCCTATTCTCCAACAAGGATTTTGAGGCTGCCTCCGCAATTTCCTTTGAACGCGCAATTATAGACGTTTCGTCGTATGCGGGTACGTCTACCACGGACACGTCGAAAATTCTATCGAATTTCTTAATAATGCGGTAATCGGTTCCGTTTTCTCCATACGTCCAACTATCTTCAAGAACCGTAAACGCGAACGACATTTTGTCGATCAATCCCGCCTTAATTCTTTTGTACATATCCACGCCGTCGGTTGTGTCGAGTAATTCGGCGCGTACATGCAAACCGTGATCATCAACGGACAACGTTAACGAATTGTTGCGTGTCCTTGCAAGAATCGGCACAACGTCCGAATGATTGTATTTCATAGGAACGTCGCGCATGTCGGCACCGTCAAACGCGCCTTTGTCGATTGTTTCTTCAAACCAACCGCCAATATCTGCGCGGGCGTTAAACACGGCGGCGTAACCCTCAATAATTAATCCGTCGGTTCCGTCGTCGCGGCGTTCAATTGTAAAATCCTCAATGTTAATTAATCGTGTTTCTTTTTCGGTGTTCTTCATAAAA
>JAGCOQ010000093.1 GCA_017642625.1 Alphaproteobacteria bacterium
AGGGGCATAGTTCAACGGTAGAATATCGGTCTCCAAAACCGCGGATGAGGGTTCGATTCCTTCTGCCCCTGCCAAAGAGTTTGAGCAAAACAATGGTCATAACATTGGTGAAAATTGGGCGAATTTTATGAAAAAAATACTGGAATTTATTAAATCTGTGCGCGCTGAATGGTTTAAAATCGTATGGCCATCACGTGATGATGTTGTGCGTGCAACAATAATGATTTTGGTGTTTTCAGCGTTGGCGACACTGTTCTTGTTCTTGGTGGACAGCGCGCTGAACGCAATTGTTGGTTGGATTTTCTAAAGAATACTAGCGAAGGAAGTGTACATGGAAGACAAAATGCAATGGTTTGTTGTAAATGTTCATACGGGCTGTGAAGACAAGGTCGCACGTGGCTTGCGCGAACAGATTGACAAACGTCGCCTGAATGCGTTTTTTGGTGAAATCTTGGTTCCAACACGCGAAGTTGTTGAAATCAAAGCGGGCAAACGCGTCAAATCAGAAAAGAAGTTTTTCCCAGGTTATATCGTTGTTCAAATGGTTATGAACAATGAAACTTTCTCGTTGGTGAAATTGATGCCCCAGGTGGTTATGTTCCTTGGTGCGAAACAAAAGCCAATCGCGGTCAGCGAAGAAGAAGCCCGCCGCTTGATGAAGCAAGTAGAAGAGGGCGCAATCGCCGTTGACGATGTCACATATGAAGTTGGCCAAGAAGTTCATGTTGTTGATGGTCCGTTTGCAGGGTTTAACGGTGTTATTTCCGAAGCGGATAATCTGAAACAAAAAATGACCGTCACAATTTTGGTGTTCGGTCGTGAAACAAGCGTGGAATTGGACTTTACACAAGTTGAACGGGTGTAAAAGTCAAAAAGTTTTCGCGATTTAGTAAAATCGCACACTGTGGTAGATGCGCCACATCGCACCACAACACAACAAACAAAAATGGAGTGAAAAAATGGCAAAGAAAGAAGTTAAGGGATTGGTCAAGTTGGTCGTCCCTGCTAAACAAGCGAATCCAGCGCCTCCGATTGGACCGGCATTGGGTGCCGCAGGCGTTAATATCGCCGAATTCTGCAAACAATTTAACGACAAAACCGCTGACAAAGAACCAGGTATGCCGATTCCGTGCATTATCACGGTTTATACAGACCGCAGTTTCGAATTCATTATGAAATTGCCACCTGTGTCTTATTATATTAAGAAGGCACTGAAATTGAAAATCGGTTCACACAAACCGGGTCGCGATTTTGTTGGAACAATCACAAAAGATCAAATCAAGCAAATTGCTGAGGCAAAAATGCCGGATCTTAATTGCTCTACCGTTGAATCCGCTATGAATATCGTTGCGGGTCAATGTCGTTCTATGGGCGTAAAGGTGGAGGAATAAGACATGAAACTTACGAAAAGACAGCAATCTTGGGCAAATTTGGACAGAACAAAAGTTTATTCCATTGCCGACGCAATTGAAGCATTGCGCCCATTTGCATCCAAGAAGTTTGATGAAAGTTTGGAAATCGCAATCCGTTTAGGTATTGATATTACCAAGGCAGATCAAAACATTCGTGGAATGTTGTCTTTGCCAAATGGCACAGGCAAAAAGGTCCGCGTCGCCGTATTTACCATCAATTCTCAGGACGAAGCCAAAAAGGCGGGTGCTGATGTTGTTGGTGGCGAAGAATTGATTGAAGCCGTGGCCGGTGGTCAAATCAACTTTGATCGCGTTATCGCAACACCGGATATGATGCCGAAAATGTCCAAAGTCGCACGTGTTTTGGGTCCAAAAGGTTTGATGCCGAATCCAAAATTGGGAACAGTCACAAACAATGTTGCCGAAGCTGTTAAAATTGCCAAGGCAGGACAAATTGAATACCGTGCCGAAAAGAAGGGCATTATTCACGCCGGTATCGGTAAAATGTCATTCACAACGGATAAATTGGTTGAAAATGCAACTGCATTGATTGATCAATTGAAAAAGGTTAAACCAGCATCATCCAAGGGCCAGTACATCTTGGGGGCATCTGTTGCCACAACCCAAGGTCCGGGCTTGAAGATTGATGTGAAATAATAATTCGCCCAGTGCGAAGAACACTGGGCGGAAACGAGATTTCTGTCCAAGACTGATGGTGTTGCACCAAAAATGCAGCTTAATTGCCATCATAGACAAAGAAAAAATTCTTTGGGGCAGGAAGTACAGGCCCCATTTGGACGCAAGTCCGGTGGAAAGTTAAACAAAACGAAGAAGTAAGGGTATAAGATGAGACGCGAAGAAAAATCAGATTTGATTTCAGCGTTGCAGTCGTCACTTCAAGATGCAAACGGTGTTTTCGTTGTAGAAAACAATGGTTTGACAGTGAAAGAATTTGAAGCCCTGCGTAATGAATTACGCCCATTGGTTTCAGTTTTCAAAGTTGTCAAAAACCGTTTGATGAAAAGGGCATTGAAAGATACCAATTTCGAAGCTGTATCCGATATGATGAAACGTCCAACA
>JAGCOQ010000002.1 GCA_017642625.1 Alphaproteobacteria bacterium
AAAATGTTGTCCTATAATGCCGACTATAAATAAGGCAGGAACAAACATGGAAAAGTATCCAATATCGCGCAATGGATTTGATGCGCTGGTCAAAGAATTAAAAGATTTAAAGGAAGTTCAACGCCCAGAAATACTGAAAACGGTCCAGTGGGCGCGTAGTTTGGGCGATTTATCTGAAAATGCTGATTATAGTGCAGCCAAGGAAAAACAGCGCCAAATTGATAAGCGAATCCAGTTCTTAGAGGGGATAATTGCAAACGCATCTGTTGTGGATATCGACAGTTTAACCGGCAATCGTGTCGTTTTTGGTGCGCGTGTTATTGCCGAAGACGAAGATGGCAACCAGATGCAGTGCCGTATTTTGTCGGACATAGAAGCCGACGGCCGAACCGTAATTTCTTGTACTTCGCCGGTTGGACGCGCAATGATTGGACGCTGTGTTGGTGATACCTGTATTGTGAAATTGCCAAGTGGCGAAAAGGAATATGAAATCTTGGAAGTAAAGTTCAAGGAATAATCGTAAATGTCTGTACGCGTGTTGCCAGATTTTTTGGTGAACCAGATTGCCGCCGGCGAAGTTGTTGAACGCCCTGCGTCTGTGGTCAAAGAATTGGTGGAAAATGCGCTGGATGCTGGTGCAGATCAGATTGTGATAGATGTGGCGGACGGTGGCCGAACACTTATTTCCATTGTTGATAACGGGTCGGGTATTTCGCACGAAGATTTGCCACGTGCAATTATGCGCCATGCAACGTCCAAGTTGCCAGATGACGATTTGCAAAATATTACATATATGGGATTTCGTGGCGAAGCGTTGCCGTCAATTGCGTCTGTGTCTGATATGACAATTGATACATATAATTCTGTGGACGAAAACGGTTGGCGTTTGGATTGTGCAACGGGCGACATTCGTCCGTCTGATTGGCAGGCGGGCACACGTGTTCGTGTTGAAAATCTGTTTAGAAAAACACCTGCGCGGTTAAAGTTTTTACGTTCTGATCGTGCCGAAATGATGTCTGTGTTGGAAACGGTTAAACGTCTTGCGATGGCGCGGGGGGATGTTGGTTTTACAATAAACAACAAATGGCGATTCCCGAAAAATCAAGAAACGCTTGATCGTATTGTTGCCGTTATGGGTGATGATGTCGCGGGACAAATGTTGCCGGTGGATGTAAAATCAGGCTCAGCAAATATGCATTTGCATGGTTTTATTTCGGTGCCAACTTTGCGTCGCGCATCATCAGTGGATCAGTATTTATTTGTGAACGGACGACCGGTCAAGGACAAGGTGTTGGTGAGTGCCCTGCGTGCCGCATATATGGACGTTATGCATGCGCGTGAATTCCCGCTATGTGCACTGTATCTTGAGATTGAGCCACGTGCGGTTGATGTAAATGTGTCGCCGTCCAAGACCGAAGTTCATTTTTTAGAACCAAATCATGTGCGCGCATTTATTATAAAATCACTGCGTGATGTGTTGTCGCAAACAATGAATCAAAATGTTGTTCAAAATATCGCAACACCACGAAATGATGCACATACAGAGAATATGCGTTTTAATATTCCACCCGTTCAACCATGGCATGTTTCAGACAAGAAAGTTGATGATATATTTACTCGGGTGCCACCAAAAAATGAAAAACCATTTGAAGTTGATTTAAAGCAAAATGACAACACAACATCTGATTTCCCGTTGGGACGTGTAATCGGACAAATCGGTAAAAAATATATCTTGGCAGAAGCGGGTGATAATTTGGTAATCGTTGATCAACACGCCGCACATGAACGCATTACATATGAACACCTGCGCCGGCACACGATAAAGACACAACCGTTATTGACACCGATTGTTGTGAAACTGCGTGCCGAAGATGTCATGGCGGTTGTTTCAATCGCTGATGAATTACGCGATTCGGGTTTGCATGTTGATGCGTTCGGTGAGACGGCAGTTGCCATCTTTGAAAAGCCAGCCGATTGGGACTTGGATTGGGTATCGGCTTTGCATGACATAGCGGACGAGGTTCGCGCCAACGGTCATTCGTCTCAGTTGTGCGAAAAACTGCATTTGAAATTGGCGAATTATGCGTGCCACCACAGCGTGCGTGCCGGACAAAAATTGGACCACGTCCAAATGGACGCATTGTTGCGCGATATTGAAAACACAACCCGCGGGGGCGAGTGTAATCATGGTCGGCCGGTGTATAAATTTATACCGCTGACCGAAATAGACGGGTGGTTTGAACGGTCTTAAAAGAGATAGGGTGATGGCGCTTTTTGTGCTTTACACTTGGGGGATTTTTTACTATTCTGAACACCATAAATTAAGACAAGGAGAAAAATCATGTTAGAAGCAGAACAGGCGACCATTGACACAATGACTAATGCACCACAACAGGGCAGTGTTTGGGGACTGGTGTTATATCTGGTGGTTGTATTGGGAATCATCTATTTGTTGATTGTGCGACCAAACAAACGGCGCATGGCAGAATATCAAAAAATGTTGGATTCGTTAAAGGTTGGCAATCGTGTTTTGGCGGCCGGTATTTATGGCACTATCAAGAAGATTAGCGAAACAACGATTGATGTTGAAATTGCAAAGGGCGTTGTAGTAGAAGTCAGCAAGAACGCAGTTGCAAACGTTGAAAAGTAAAGGTAAGGGGTAAGTGGTATGTTTAAAAAATTAGCAATAATTTTTGTTGCGGTGTTTGGTGTGCTGTTGGCGGTGCCGACAATTTCGCCGAGTGTTGCGCCATATTTTCCAAAATGGATTCAGCCTGTTCCATTGGGCTTGGACCTTAAGGGTGGGGCGCAGTTGTTGTTAGAGGTTGATACCGAAACAATGTTCAAAGACAAAGCGAACCAGTTGTATGACGAGGTGCGTTCGGCTTTGATTGACAGAAACAAGGGTGTTATCAGATTTGCTGATTTACGCAATAATGATGGTGTTGTATCTTTTGCTGTGCGTGAATCGGGTGATGTTTCTGCGGCCAAGGGTCGTTTAAGAAGTGTGTTGGGTAATAGCGTCGATATTGAATCATCTGGTGATGTTATAAAGTTGTCTTATTCTGATAAGCAGAAAGAAGAAATGGTTCAAGATGCGTTGTCGCGCAGTATCGAAATTGTGCGTCGTCGTATAGATGCGTTGGGAACCAAGGAACCATCTATTCAATCACAGGGTGGAAAATACATCTTGGTCCAGTTGCCAGGTGTTGATAACCCAGAACATATCAAAGAGTTGATTGGTCAGACGGCAAAGATGACCTTCCATTTGGTAAATGAAAATGTTTCGCCAGAACAGTTGGCATCGGGACGTGCGCCAAGCGGAACAGACTTTTTGCCATATATGGATATGCCGGGGCAGATTGTGCCGGTGTATTCGCGTATAGAAGTTTCAGGCGAAAGTTTGAAAGATTCCCAAGCGGACTTTGACCAAAATAATATGCCGGTCGTGACAACTGTGTTTGATGCCGCCGGTGCGCGTAAGTTTGCAAAACTTACAACGGAACATGTCAATGAACGTTTCGCAATCGTTTTGGACGGCAAGGTTTTGTCGGCACCAAATATTCGTGAACCGATTCCGGGTGGACGTGGTCAAATCTCTGGCGGATTCACATTACAGGGCGCGAAAGATTTAGCGGTGCTGTTGCGTTCGGGTGCTTTGCCGGCACCATTGACGGTTATCGAAGAACGCACCGTTGGTGCTGGTTTGGGTGCGGATACAATTGCATCTGGTAAAATCGGTTCGGCTGTTGGTTTGCTGTTTATCGTATTATACATGATTTTGATTTATGGTCGTTTCGGAATAATAGCAGACGCCGTTTTGTTGGTGAACTTGGCCATGATTGTCGGTATGTCTGCGTTGTTCGGTGCAACACTTACGTTGCCTGGTATCGCCGGTATCGTGTTGACATTGGGTATGGCGGTTGACGCCAACATCTTGCCTTTTGAACGTATTCGCGACGAAATCCGTGCCGGAACACCAACACTGCGTGCGGTGGATTTGGGATTCCATCGTTCGAACAAGGCGGTGTTGGACGGTGAATTGACGAACCTTATTTGTGCGTTGATTCTGTTCCAATTTGGTGCGGGCCCGATTCGTGGATTTGCTGTGACCTTATCAATCGGTGTGTTGACAACATTGTTTACATGTATCTTGTTGTCCAAGGTTCTGATTGATTGGTACATGAGTGGCAAAAACAAAAAAATTGGTTATGCGAACAGAAAAATGTTTATGTAAGAAATGCAAAGGGGAAAATTATGAAACTGCATTTTATGAAATATCGTAAATTATCGTACTGGATTTCCGGTGCGTTGGTAATATTGTCTATTCTTGCCTTGTTGTTCAAGGGGCTGAATTATGGTATTGACTTTGCTGGTGGTATCGCGATGGAAGTGACGCCGGTAAGCGCCGAATACAACATTGACAAGATGCGTTCTGAATTGGCGCAATTTTCACCTGAATTACAGGAAATAGACGGTGGCGCAATTTTGGTGCGTGTTGGTTTGCCAAAGGGTGCGACCGACATAATGCAGAATGAACGCGTTAGTGAAATCAAAAGTATTTTGGGCGAAAATGTAAAGTATGACCAAGTGCAAATTGTTGGACCAAAAATCGGTGGCGAATTGGTTCGCGGTGGTATTTGGGCGATTTTGGTTTCGTTCATTTTGATGAGTGTATATATTTGGATTCGCTATCGCGGCGGTTATGCGGTGGGATCTTTTGTATCACTGTTATTGGACTTTGTGTTAATGTTCGGATTCTTTTCGGTCATGGGATTAGAGTTCAACCAGACAGCAATTGCGGTTATCTTGATGGGTGTTGGTTATTCCATTAATGATAAGGTTGTGAACTATGATCGTATTGATGAAAACATCAAAAAATACCACAAAATGCCAATGGACGATTTGATTGATTTGTCGGTCAATGAAATGTTGTCGCGCACATTGCGCACCAGTGTTTCAACTATATTGGCGTTGATTGGTCTGTATATATTTGGTGGTCAAGTGTTGCAAGAATTTGCGATTGCGATGACATTCTCTATCATCATGGGAACACTGACCAGT
>JAGCOQ010000094.1 GCA_017642625.1 Alphaproteobacteria bacterium
CGGTCAATTCTATGTAAATAATCGTTGGTTGGGCGGTATGTTGACCAACTGGACAACGGTTTCACAAAGCATCCGTCGTTTGAAAAAGATGGAATCCGACATTGAAAACGCTGAAAAATTGGGTCTGACCAAGAAAGAAGTTGGTGTTATGACCAAAGAAGTTGCTAAATTGCGCGACATTTTCGGCGGTATTTTGGAAATGCACGGCACACCACAAGCAATGATCGTTATTGACGTTCCACGTGAATTGAACGCGGTTCGTGAAGCGAAAACTTTGGATATTCCGACAATCGCTATCTGTGATACAAACGCAAATCCAGAATTGGTTGATTACCCAGTTCCGGGTAATGACGACGCGGCACGCGCATGCCAACTGTATTGCGATTTGTTCGTAGATGCAATTTTGTCTGGTATTGAAAAACGTTTGGGCGGTGCGGCTGGTAAAAAAGTCGAATCAGATATGATTGCTGCGGACGAAATCGAAGACGAAGCAAAAGATGCCGAAGCCAAACAAAAAACAAAAAATATGGTTGCACGTGAAACACGTCGCAGCAAATTGGCCGACAAAGCCGATAAATAAAGGAATATGGGGGAAACAATGGCAGAAGTAACAGCAAAATTAATTCAAGAACTGCGTGAAAAAACATCCGCAGGTATGATGGATTGTAAAAAAGCATTGGTTGAAAACAATGGCGATATCGAAGCCGCAGCCGACTGGTTGCGTCAAAAGGGTATTGTCAAAGCAGCATCCAAAGCAAGTCGTGTCGCTGCATCAGGATTGGTCACCGTTGTAAAGTGCGACAATATGGGTTGTGTTGTTGAACTTAATGCGGAAACGGACTTTGTTGCAAAGAACGACAAGTTCCAAAAATTAGTCGCTGATGTTGCAAACAAGGCGATTGAATTGGCGGGCGATTTTGATGCAACACTGGCCGCGGTCAAAGATGATATTGCTGCAACAATCGCGACAATCGGTGAAAATATGAATTTGCGCCGTATTGCCAAGGTTAGCGGTGATCACATCTATTCATATATTCACAATGCGTTGGTTCCGGGTATGGGTCAAATTGGCGTTGCCGTTGCCATCAATGGTGGAAACGAACACATTGACGAAATCGGACCAAAAATTGCAATGCATATTGCTGCGAACAAGCCTGAATTCATGACAATTGCTGATGTTGATCCAAAGGCGGTTGAACGTGAAAAGAAGGTGTTCATTGAATCTGGGGCGACAAACGGCAAACCAGATATGGTTGTTGAAAAGATGGTCGCTGGTCGTATCAACAAATGGTATGCAGAATCCGTTCTGGAAGAACAACCGTTTGTTATGGATCCATCCAAGACAGTTAAACAAGTTATTGACGAAGCCGGTGGTAAATTGGCTGGGTTCGCTTATTACGTGTTGGGTGAAGGTATCGAAAAACGCGAAGATAACTTGGCGGATGAAGTTGCAAAAATGTTGAAATAATATTTTTGTCAACAGAAAATAAAAATCCGGCACTTCGCCGGATTTTTTAATGCTTTGTTGAAACAAATTAAAATAAATGCTATGATTTTTACAAAGGAAAGACAAAATGGCACAAAAATTATTCGATATGTTGCAAGAGCGCGGATTTGTGAAAGATATGACACATCCGGACGCAATAAAAAAACTTTTAAATGGCAATAAAAAAATCACTTTCTATTTGGGAATTGATCCAACAGCGGACAGTTTGCACATTGGGCATTTCTTTGCGTTGCGTATGTTTCGGCATTTGCAGAATGCGGGGCATCATGGCGTCTTGCTGATTGGTGGTGCGACATCAATGGTTGGCGACCCGACCGGTAAATCTGATATGCGTAAAATGCTTACGCGCGAACAGGTGAAACATAACCTGAAAGAAGTGCGCGATTTGGCAAGTCGTTTTGTTTTGCCAGGAACCGAAATTGTGAACAATGACGATTGGATGAAGAAATTCACTTATGTTGATTTCTTGCGCTTGGTTTGCACGCATTTTAATGTCAGCACCATGCTAGCAAGCGAGGCATACGCCCGTCGTCGTGAAAATGGTGGACTTACTTTCTTGGAAATGGGCTATATGCCGATGCAGGCATACGACTTTGTCCATTTGCACAACGAATATGGTTGCATTTTGGAAATAGGGGGCAGCGACCAGTGGGGCAACATTGTCGCGGGAACTGAACTGTTCCGCAAAATGAATATCGAACAGGGCAAAGACAAAGAAGAAATATATGGTTTGACATCACCGTTGCTTATGACCGCAGACGGTAAAAAAATGGGCAAGACCGAAAAGGGAACACTGTGGGTTGCGCGTGAAAAAACAACACCATACGATTTTTACCAATACTTCTATAACACTGGGGACGAAAACACCGAAACTTTGTTGGCGTTGTTCACAGATATCCCGATGGATGAAATCAAGAAAATGTGCAAGTCTGATATCGTTGCGGCGAAAAGACGTATGGCATTTGAAATCACTAAATTGATTCATGGCGAAGATGTGGCGAAAACTGCGGCTGAAACGGCAATGTCGTTATTCAGTGGTGGCGGAAATACGGCTGATATGCCAACGGCGGAAATCAAAATGAAATCACCAATGGGTGTGTTGGATTTCCTGTGCGAGTCCGGTTTGTTCACATCTAAATCCGAAGCGCGTCGTAATGTTGAACAGGGCGGTATTCAAATTGACGGTAAAAAAATTACCGACCCGAAAACAATGATTGCGCCAAGTGATGAAATAACAGTGCAAAAGGGCAAGAAGGTTTTCTTGCGCGTGATTTGTAAATAAGATGAGGTTTTCACGATACATTTTTTTCGTGATAATAACTTTTGCATGTGTATCGTTTGCACATGGCGACGACCTTGCTAAAATCCAAAGCCAGATTGCCCAAACGGAAAAGCAGAACCAAGAATTATCGGTCAAGGTGGCATCCAGTGAACGTGATGTCGCCGCGACCAAGAAACAACTGGTCAAAGCCGCCGATCAGGTGAGTTCCTTGGAACAGCGTCGCGCCGAAATGGCAAAGAAAATCGCCGAACTGGACGACAGAATAGATGCTATTACGCGCGAAATAGAAGCGAACCGCGGTCGCATTTCTGATTCTGCGGCATCTATTTTGTTTGTGGCAATGAATCCCAACTTTGATACGGACAATATGCGCGACTATGTTTTGATGTCGTCTGTGTTGACGGGGGCATCTGATCGCTTTTCCGAAGAAATAGAAATCGCAAACAAGCAAGTCAAAGAATTGGAACAGGTGCGCAGTGAACGCGCCATCGAAAAGGAAAAGTTAGACAGAACCGCGCAAAAATATACGC
Organism: Alphaproteobacteria bacterium; assembly: GCA_017642625.1. Next base: position 3,320 of record JAGCOQ010000094.1, read on the forward strand.
GTGAACGTAATGAGTTGGATAAGTTGTTGCGGACGCGTTCGGCACAAAACGAAAAACTGAAATCGCAACAGGCAGGATTGCAAAAGAAATTGCGCGAATTGTCGGCGCGCGCGAAAAGTATTTCAGAATTGTCTGCGGGTGTTGGTTCATCGGAAATGTCGTCTGATGCGTCATTCTCGCGCAGGAAACTGAACTTGCCGGTGCGCGGGCGCGTTGTGGTGCACTATGGTGAAAAGACGGCGTTGGGATTGAAATCTGATGGTTGGCGGATTCGCACGCGTGGTGATGCGCTGGTTATGGCACCCGCGGACGGTATTGTGAAGTTTGCCGATAATTTCCGCGGCTTTGGCAAGGTTATAATTATGTCGCACAAAAACGGATACAATACCGTTATGACAAATCTGGGCAGTATAGATGTTTTGCCCGATCAAGAAGTTTTGGCGGGCGAACCGGTCGGTCGTATGAGTTCTGATAAACAAGAAATGTATTTGGAAGTTCGCCGTGGTAACGCATCTGTGGATCCGGCGCGCTTGTTCCGCGACGAAGACAGATAGTCCGGATTATTTCAAGAATTGTCTTTCTGTGTTTTGAATTGCCGCAATTTGTGCGCGCATAAATTCAACTTTTGCAGCGTTATTTCGAATGCTTTTTTCGTTCTTTGGCGTTTTGCGCAAATCGTCAGATGCTTTTATAAAACGCTTCAAGTGTACGACAATTATACGATACTTCATTATTTCACGCAGTGTGTCGTTTTTAGCACTAAGCATAGGGTACAAACTTTTGTTGTGCAGTTTTGTATATGTTTCATACACAGGTCTGTAAATCCCCAGACCTATTTGTAATGGTGCGAAAATGTCGTGATATATAAAGTTATAGCCCGCATCTGCGAAATCGATAATAGATAAACGGCTGGTCGCGGGGTCGTAAAAAACATTTTCGTCATTTAAATCGCAATGCGACCATGCCATACGGGTCACATATTCAAAGGACGCAATATCATCACGAATGCGTGACATTTGACGGATGTCGTTTTTATTGAACCAAATGGACATTTTTTCGTTGATAAATTTGTCCAAACGCTGAAACTTTATTTCGTCTGATATTTTGTGTGTGATTGGCTGTTCAACTGGTTTTAATTCATTCATATCAACCAAGAAACTTCCGATACTGTTGATAATTTCATATTGCTGACGACGGGACAGGGTGTGATACAATTCGCGGGTCAGTGGCATACCTGGGGCGCGTTCTTCCAATATCTGAAATTCGTCATCACGAATAAAAAGCATTTGTGGGACATTATACACAGGATTATTGACAGCACGAATTGCGTCAATCGTTTCCTTTGTTTTATGCTGTTTCGTCAACCATTTCGCATGTTCTTCGTCGGACATGTTCGGTAATGGGCGTTTCAATACGTAGTCAGCGCCGTAATAGACAGCGTATGTTTCACGTCCGTGGTGCTTTAATTTGCGTATGTCGTTGTTTCCCATGTGTATCTCTGTCTTATCCGATTTGCGACTGCTTTATATTGCGCAAGATACCGCGATATGATCGTTCCGCCACGCGCAACATATATTCTTTATACTCTTTGTTACGACCGTTCGCGCGTGCCGCAATGGCGTCAATATAACCGCGTTTATCTTCGCGATTATCAAAAAATATCATTGGCAATTTGTTCAGAACTAAAAACAAGTTCATTGCCGCACGTGCCAAACGCTTATTACAATCTTCGAATGGTTGCAGTGCAATTATTTCATAGTGTAAATCAAATGCGCGATCCAGTATGCTGGACGTGCGTGTGTTTGCATTGCGCACGATTTCGTTCATTGTGTATGCGACCAGATTAGGGTCAAGTGCATGCATACGACCACCATTGACAATGATATTTAATACTTTGTCATCTGTGCGATATTGACCGCCGACCCATTCCATATAAGTGTGCTGGGTAAACATAACATGCATTTGTCTGATGTCGTCAATATTTAATTGATGTTGCGTTTGTTTATCTTGGAATTGATTAATGTAATCATAGACATAGTTAATGTTGTGCATATAGGTAAAATCAATCTTGGTTTTATCCTGTGATGCTTGGAATAAAACGGTTGGTTCCACCGAAGTTATGCGATAACGAACCCAATACATGTTGTTCAGGCGCCGAACATTGTTCGGTCCAGATGTGTAATCAGATATCTGTGTGCAAAGC
>JAGCOQ010000095.1 GCA_017642625.1 Alphaproteobacteria bacterium
AATAACAATACACGTATCACAATCACAGATCCGTCTGGCGCTGTTTTGACATGGGCAACCGCGGGTGCAAATAATTTTAAGGGCGCGAAAAAGTCCACACCATACGCAGCAACAGTTGTTGCGGACGCTGTGGGTAAAAAGGTCGCCGAAATGGGTATGAAGACAGTTGATGTCCTTATGCGTGGTATTGGTCAGGGTCGTGAATCCGCAGTTCGTGGTTTGGCAAATGCGGGCTTGATTGTGCAAAGCATTACGGATACTACACGCATCCCACACAATGGTTGCCGTCCAAAGAAAGTGCGTCGCGTGTAATTTACTGCAATCTAAACAAAACCGCCCGCTGTGGCGGTTTTTATTAATCTATTTGATTTGACTTTTGGGCTTTTTGTGTTAGATTTTATCGGCTATGAAGTCATTAAAAGAGTTTTTTATTCCAAAAAATTATGATGAAGAATTGCCAGATTTAAAGAAGACATGTTTTTCGTGGCAAATGAGTTTTTCATCCAAGACAGATTTGGCGACAACCGGTCAAATAACACACTATGCTGTAAATGGTGATGCGCCACGTGGAAATCTTGTTTTGGTGCCAGGGTTAGCAAGTAATACCGAAATAGAACCCTTGATGCGTGCGGTGACATATTGGTCATTGAAACATAAATATAATATATATGCATTGGATACATTTCTGGGGGATTTTCAATCGGAAAAATCGGTGGATTTGGCCGCGAGAAATACGATGCCAGAATATATTAATTTGATTGATGCCGGATTTGAAATCGTTTCGAAAATGTCGGCGGGACAATGGGCGTGTGTCGTTGGACATTCGTTGGGTGGAATCGGAACACTGGAGGTATTTAATCGGCGCGTGTCCCAAAATAAACCATTGGGCTTTTCGGGGTCGATATTGTTTGCACCGTACCTTACAAAAGAGTGGTGCGATTTTTCAAAATGGTTTATGAAGCATCGCCAATACCCAGATGTGTCAGATGAAGAATATAATCAAAGTCCAATTGGGTTGGTCAGTCCGCATGATGTCTATTACAGTGGAGCGTGCCGATATGTTTCACTGTATCCTGGATTTTATGACGATATTGTCGCGTTAAAACCGCGACCCGATTTAATGGCGCAATATGATATACCGGTCACATTGGTCGCAGGGGGAATGGATCGGAAATCACCAATTGAATATATTCGTGATATTTATGACGAAACCAGGATATTGTCGAAAAACAAAAAGATTAAATTTGTTGAATTCCCAACTGGTCGCCATTCGTTCATTGATCAGTATAGTGATTGGGCGTCAATATTGCGCTTGATTAAAACCCAATACCAAAGCGCAATCAAAAGAGGAAAAACTAAATAGAAGGTTTTGAAATGGCAAATAACAAATATCCAAATATTGAATTTAAAACATCAGATTGGTTGACAGCAAGTGAGCTGGCAGGGGAATATGTTGTCGGAACCCCGGTGAAAATAAGATTGGCATTGACGGCAAACGAAGATATGGAATATGTCAAAAGAAAACGCAACGGAACCAGTGTTGCGCTGTGCCTGCATCGTGATTTTGTGCCCCAATTTTGCAAAAATACGGGATTGCCACTTGCTGAAATTTTGCCTGAAAAAAGCAGGGGTTGGTTGACGGCGCATGATTTATCAATGTTGTACATTGGTGGCGGACAGCAGAAAATACTAGCCATGATGAATCAGTGTAAAGATAGAATGCCAGAATCTATCAAGAAAATGCGCAGTTGTAAAAATATTGTTTTGTGCCTGCATCTTGATGCGCTGGATGCGTTTTGTGAATTATCCGGTCTGAAACGCAAAGATGGGTCCAAGGGCAAAAAGACCCAAGAGAACAAGAAGAAAGATTCAGAACCAAGAAATAAATATTGTAATCCAGATATACTGGTGTCTATGCCGTCGTTATTGTGTTCTATATTTGGACGTGACGAATCATCCAGATAGTAACAAAATAAAAACCGCCCAGTTGGGCGGTTTTTCTTAGCGCAAACTTTGCTTTGTGATTAGAAACCACATTTGTTGCATTTTGGTGCAGAAACAGCACGTGTTGTTGTGTATGTGCCCGCTGGGACATAAGAAACAACTGGACGATACTGTTGCACTGTTTCGCGAACGAAGTATTCACGATCAACAACTTTTTCAAAAGGTTCGCCACAAACGCGACCAGAGCATTTGTTGCACTTTGTGCAAGTTGGTTTCACAACCGGTTTTGCAACAACAGGTTGAGCAACACGTTCAACGCGTGTATAATCTTCGGCAACTGTTTTCATTTCTGTGTCATAGTCAGAATAAACACCACCGTCAGATGCATACACTGGGGCACAAATCACGCATGCGATTGCACCGAATAAAAGAGTTTTTTTCATATTTATAGTCCTTTTGGTTGGATTGCTACAAATATAGGACACAAAATCTTAATTGTCAAGTTTTTTTGACTAAAATATTTTTGTGTCCAGTTTTTATGCTGAAAAAAGCCAATATTTTATTGACATCTGGTATTTTGCGGTATAGAATAACGCACGCGCACAAGGGTTTTGGGCGCCATTTTGGTGAAAATAATAAACTAAGCCATAAAGGAAAAAACATGATTGAAAAGAACTGGATGACCCTGATTAAGCCGAAAAAGCTGAATGTTGTGGTCGATGAAAATAATCCAAATATTGCAACATTGGTTGCCGAACCGTTGGAAAAGGGTTTCGGTTTGACACTGGGGACGGCGTTGCGTCGTGTTCTGTTGTCTTCATTGCAGGGTTGCGCACCGATTTATATCAAAATTGACGGTGTTCAGCACGAATTTAGCAGTGTTCCAGGTTGCCGTGAAGATGTGACCGATATCATCCTGAATTTAAAGGGTGTATATTTCAAAGCATTGACCGAAGGTCAGCACAAGGCATATTTGAAAGTTAAGGGCCCAGCAGTCGTCACCGCGGGTATGATTGAAACATCGGGTGGTGTCGAAGTCATGAACAAAGATGTTGAAATCTGCACATTGGACAAGGGCGCGAATTTTGATATGGAAATCACATTGGGAACTGGCCGTGGCTATGTCCCAGCATCACAAAATGCAACTGATTTACCATTGGGTGTTATCCCAGTTGATTCAATTTATTCCCCAATTTTGAACGTGGCAAGCACCGTCACACAAACGCGTGTCGGTCAATCCACGGACTATGATAAATTGGAATTGACAGTTAAGACAAATGGCAGTGTTGCACCCGAAGATGCAATCGCGTTTGCCGCACGTATTTTGACGGATCAATTGGTTGTGTTCATTAACTTTGAAGATCCAGCACAAATCAATGCACCAAGCGAAGATGAAAAAGCCAAGGATGCATTGCCGTTTGATCCAAAATTATTGAAACATGTTGATGAATTGGAATTGTCTGTTCGTGCAAACAACTGCTTGAAGAACGACAA
>JAGCOQ010000096.1 GCA_017642625.1 Alphaproteobacteria bacterium
GCCGGCTTTTGCAGATACCGTAACAACACTGCCAAATAACGCAGTATGTAATGAAACGAATCTTGGCACTTCGAGTGGCACCGCAGATATAGAAGTTGCATGGGAAGCAAACACGATAACAACCCAGTGGTATACTGGATACGGCGAAAATACTGCGGCAGCAAACGCGACAACATGCACATATGATGGCACCATAAATCTTCCCCAAACAAACCCTTCGCGACCCGGATACGCGTTTAATGGGTGGAAACTGCGCACACCAACCGTTCAATCTAACCCATTGGCGAATTTAAATACAAGTGCAGAACCATCAGCCGGTGGCATGTACCCATTCTTTACCGAGAATGGTAATGAAAATTTGATAAATGGTTTTCCAGATAGTTCTGTTGTTTCTACGTATGGATTGGAACGCGGAACGGCAGCGATTACCTTTGATTATGGAGATGTTTATATAGAAAACAGTTGTAACACAACAAATATCACAGGAAATGATTTCGCGCATGCACTTGATGAAGCCCACGGTGTAGAGGAAGAAGAACAACTTATCTCAACATTCAATTTTGTTACGCGTTCAGGCGACACTTTTTCGCGCAGTGTAACCGGGCAAATGTGCTGGTGTCGTGTGTATGGATATAAACCAACAAATGGGACAATACAATTAACGCCTGATGCACCATGGGTGTTTTTGGGCGCAAGTGCGGTTGATTGGGATAGTGTAACAACATGCGAAGAAGGCTGTGCACTTGGTTGTTTGCAATCATTTGTATTTTTCCCAAGAATTCGTTCAGTATTTTATGGTCAGGAATAATAGAAAGTCTAAAAAAACCGCCGTATAGGCGGTTGTTTTTATTCTTCGTCTTCGGTTGTTTCTTGCTCTTTTACTTTCTTTTCATTTTCAAGAAAATTTTCCAACCAATGATTATCTGTTTTTAACTGACGGACATCGGTGTTTTCCAATAATTTCTTTTGCAAAGGTATTGTTGTTTTGACACCTTCGATAACAAATTCGTCCAATGCGCGTTCGGCACGCATGATACAAGCCGGTCTCGATTGAGCATGCACTATTAATTTTGCAATCATAGAATCGTATGTTGGCGGTATAGTATATCCGCTGTAAACCGCGCTATCTACACGAACACCCAATCCCCCCGGGGGTGCATACAATGTGATTTTGCCCGGATTTGGAATGAAAGTTTCTGGGTCTTCGGCATTTACACGAAATTCAATCGCGTGTCCATGTGCAACCAAATTAGATTGTGTATATCCCAACTTTTCGCCCGCAGCAATACGAATTTGTTCGCGAACCAAATCAATTCCGTAAACCATTTCTGTCACGGGATGTTCAACCTGTAATCTGGTATTCATTTCAAGAAAATAAAATTTGCCACCTTCGAACATGAATTCAAAAGTTCCTGCGTTTGTATATTTCATTTTCTTAGCCGCGTTTTTACAAACTTCAATCATATCATCGCGTTGCTTTTGTGTTAAAATTGTCGCAGGACACTCTTCCATAATTTTTTGATTTTTGCGTTGCAGAGAACAATCGCGTTCACCAAATATCACCACGCCACCATGTTTGTCACCCAAAACCTGAAATTCAATGTGACGCGGATGTAACAGCAATTTTTCCATATAAAGAGTGTCATCACCAAATGCAGTTTTTGATTCCGCTTTGACCAAAGGGAAAGCATCCCTTAATTCATTTGCATTATGAATGGCGCGCATACCACGACCGCCACCACCAGATGCAGCCTTTATCATAACTGGATAGCCGATTTTATCAGCCCAAACAAGCGCGTCTTCGATATTTTTTATTGCGCCATCGCTGCCCGGAACGACAGGAAGCCCGCATTTAATCGCGGTTTTTTTAGCGTTAACTTTGTCGCCCATTTTGCGAATCATATCTGCGCTTGGCCCAATCCATATAAGTCCGTGCTGTTCAACCTTGTCAACAAAGTCAGCGCGTTCAGACAAAAAGCCATAGCCCGGATGAATAGCGTCTGCGTTCGTCAAAAGCGCAGCCGTTAATATCGCAGATTCATTTAAATAAGATTCGCTGCTTTGTGCTGGTCCAATACATACAGATTCATCAGCCAATTTCACATGCATAGCATCCCTGTCAGCAGTCGAATAAACCGCGACAGTTCTTATTCCCATATCACGACACGCACGAATTACACGCAGTGCAATTTCGCCGCGATTGGCAATTAAAACTTTCTTAATCTTTGGCATTTGAAACCTGTTCTATAACAATAATAGGTGTATCAAATTCAACCGCCATACCATCTGTGACCAAAATTTCTTTGACAGTGCCGTCAATATCAGCCTTAATCGGGTTAAATGTTTTCATCGCTTCGACCAGCGCAACTGTATCGCCAGCCTTCACCGCATCGCCAACCTTTACAAAAGGTTTTGCCCCAGGTTCTGGCGCAAGATAGGCGACCCCCACCATAGGAGATTTTAAAACATGCCCGGAAATTTTTTCGTCTGTGCAAGCCTTTGGTGCAATAACACCAACTGGTGCAGCGACTGTTTGTTGTTTAGATAAATGAATATGTTTACGGTATAAACCCAATAACAGTTGACGTTCTAAATCCAATTCGGTTATGCCCATTTCGTCCATAAGTTTAGACATATTTTCAACTGTTGCTCTAAAAGATGTCATAATTATAAATCCTTTTTATGTATTACATATCACTATAATTTTACCACATTGATTTTTTATGTCAAGGAACAGGGTCGTATCCGCACCCACCCCCCGGTCTGCACCGCGATATACGTTTTATACCCAACCAAGTTCCACGGCAAAGCCCGTATTTTTCAATTGCCTGCCGCGTGTATTCGCTGCAAGTCGGTGTAAATCTGCATGCTGCGCGCCCCCCAACAAAAGGAGATATGCACATTTGGTACATTTTTATCATTTTACACCCAAAAGAAGTGGAAAAATCAGGCTTAGGCTTTTGCATTTTTTCGGTATGCTTTCAGTATTTTATTTAACGCAATCACCATCATAGCGCGCCCTTGGGCGCGGTCTGCATTTAAAATTCTGTCGCGCAAAATGAAAATATAGTCCATCGCGTCCACCATTAAATCTTCGCTGTGCGCTATCCAATCGCGAATTAATCTTTTGGCGCGATTCCTTTGCACAGCGAATTTAAAACTGCGTTTTGACGCAACAAGACCATATCGTGCATCGCCCGGAATTTTAACTGGTTTTGCTTTGATTATAAAGAAATCAGTTATCGTCTTTGGGCTGTCTGGCGATGTAATAAAATCTTTGTGATTTCTTATAGTTTTTCTTTTCATAAGGCTAATCATAGCAGAATTAAGCAAAAAGCAAATAAAAAAGCAAAATTTATTATGCGGGCTTGATTTTTTTAATGACTGTTTTATAATGCGGCTAGAAATAAGACAAGAGAAAGGCACATGTATAATTGGTTATTAAAATTCTTTTCCGCAGATATGGCTATTGATTTGGGCACAGCAAACACTTTGATTTATGTCAAGGGACGCGGTGTCGTTCTTAACGAACCCTCAGTTGTTGCGGTGGCTGAAAACAAATTAATGGGTCGCAAAGAAATATTGGCTGTGGGGGCAGAGGCTAAACAAATGTTCGGCAGAACGCCTGGAACTATCTCTGCTGTGCGTCCTTTGCGTGACGGCGTTATCGCAGATTTCGAAGTTGCCGAAGAAATGATTAAATACTTTATTCGCAAAGTTCACAAGAAAAATCCATTGGCTGCGCCTTTGATTATTATATGTGTGCCATCTTGCGCAACCCAGGTGGAACGCCGTGCTATTCAAGAGGCTGCTGATGCCGCTGGCGCGAGAAAGGTTTATATTGTCGAAGAATCTACGGCTGCGGCTATTGGTGCAGGTCTGCCTATTGATAAACCTTTGGGTTCTATGGTGCTTGATATCGGCGGTGGCACGACAGAGGTTGCAGTTATGTCCTTGGGTGGCATAGTGTATTCGAACGCTGTCCGTACTGCTGGCGACCAAATGGACGAAGATATTATTGAATATGTTCGCAAAAATAAAAGTTTGCTTATCGGTGAGAATACAGCCGAAGAAATTAAAAAGAAAATCGGCACGGCCATAATGCCAAAAGATAAAACAAACGAATTAACTATGAAAATAAAGGGACGCGATTTGGTAAGCGGAACACCGCGAGAAACACTTATTACTGAATCACAAATTGCATCCGCATTGGCACAAACAGTCGCAAAGATTGTTGGCACAGTTCATCTTGCACTTGAATCAACACCGCCTGAATTATCTGCTGATATCGCAGATTTGGGTATCGCTATGACGGGTGGCGGTTCATTGCTTCGCGGGCTTGACGCCGCTATACGCGCAGCAACTGGTTTGCCGGCATTTTTGGTTGATAACCCAATGGCTTGCGTTGCATTGGGCAGCGGTAAAATGTTGTCTAATATCGACAAAAGCAAACATATATTGCAGACGATGTATTAAAAATAAAAATTTAAGAAAAAGCCGGCA
>JAGCOQ010000097.1 GCA_017642625.1 Alphaproteobacteria bacterium
TTAATTTCTACAGTCATCAATGGAACATTATTTTTGCTTTGAATTATCGCATGCCATATGTGCAGTTTTCGCGTTTGCAGGCAAACTTGGTTCGGTGCGTTTAGTGCATGATGGGGCCGTGTTCCACTTTATACAATCCTTTTTGTCTCTAGATACGTCATAACCGCATTCGCATTCACTGATTATGCATTCACCAGTTTTTTCGTCTTTCGCTGTTTTCTGTGCATGGTGTTCTTGTTCCAATTTTTTTGATTCTGCCTCGGTGCACTTGTCAATGCAAGTTTGAAAATCATTTTCTGGATTTGGTGTTTGGGTTTTATCTTTGCACTCTTTTATTCTGCACATACGAACGTTGCCTTCGGAATCCCAATAACTATCGTCATTCGTGACGACCATCTTGCTTGCAATGTCTTTATACTGTGGCAAGTTGTATATTCTTTTTGGACAATCCAAATCCTTCAAATAGCATTCATATGCATTGCCACTTAATCTTTCGCTATAATTTTCCCAACATACAGGTCTGCAAATGACATTGCCGTTTTTAGACACCACACGAATACCACGTTTTGCATGCGGTATTTGGGCGACTTCTTCGGGACTGCATGGGTCGCCGGCGATTCGTTCACATTTGCCGGTTTGTTCATTAACCTTGTAGTTCTCGCTGTCGCAATCTGTCGATTTGCACGCAGTAATTTTGCCATTTTCAAACTTGGTTATTACACCGGCTTTCGCATATGGATCATTCGTTAATGTTTTGATATCGCCCTTGCATGGTTTGCCGATTTGGTATTCGCATTTCCCGTTACATTTATCATTGGCATGACCAGCAGCATCACATTTTTGTGAGATACCCAAAGCATACTTATCTACGGCATAGCCATCTTCACACGATTGCAATTCACATACACCATTGTTAATTGTGGCGGCTGTGGCATGTTGGATAAAGTCGGTGCAATTTGTGCCAGATGTCGACACACAGGTTGCGTTTTCACCGCTGCCACTCATTGCGTATTTAGGCGTATCACATGCTGTTGGATAACAATATTTTGAATAATCCAATGATTGTGCTGTTTCATTCGCCGACGGAGTAGATGCATTAGATTTAAGGGCGGCGGCGGTTGCATGCAGGTAGTTTTTAGCCGTTGATGAAGAACAATCGACAACGCAATTCCCACTGTGTTCTTTGAATCCATCTAAGCAAGATTTTGCAACACAACGATTGTTTTCTACCTTCACAGAACGTGCAAACGGAACGCGATTCGTGTTGCATTCAAGGCATCTGGCATTAAGTGTTTCCGCGTCTTCCAAAGTGTAATCACTCTGACATTCGGTTGGAATACATTTTCCATCTTTGTTTTGGGTTGACCCAAGCCATTTACCACGTGTTGCGTGTAATCTTTTCTTCATATTATCTGACATACAGTCAGCAATTGCTGGTTCAACATTATCAACCACCACAGTTCCAGAATTATCTTCATGAACATAAATTTTTATATTTGATGAATTTTTTTCAATATCGGTATAACTGATAAGTGCATCTTGTTCCGTATAGAACTGGGCAACTAAATCATGATTTCTAGGAAATTTTTCTATTGTAAAAGTACCGTTTTTACCAGTTATCGCAGAATTATTGTTTGTCGCTTTAACCCCTTTGGGAATCAAAACAACGCCTTCTTGCAGAATTGGCTCTGGGTGTTCTTTGGTTCCTTCGGAATAGACCACACCCGATACTGTGATAGTATTTGCGTCATTTGAGCTACTGCCGTTCCCACCACTTGAGGTGCGGGTGGGGCTGCTGGTTCTTTGATAAGATTTATAGACAAAATACTCGTTCTGTGCTTTTTCTAAGGTAATAGTATTGGAATAGGTGGATGCTTGATTCGGCGCAGTGAATACCAAAAAGCATTGTGCAGTTGGTTTGGTGGAAGTGTTGAAAAGGGCTTGTATGTTTTCGTTGATGATTCTTGTGGCATATGCTTCTGGATCTTTTAAGCCATTATTTCTAGCGGATGCTTCCAGGTCAGATCTTAAATTCTCAATATTTTGCCGCCCAACGTTTTGATTGACTTGTTTCGTAAAAAGGCATTCCAACGTGAACGCGCCACCGCGTCCTGTTTTTGTAGAATTACCGGTGTTTACATCGATGACTGTCGCCCCAGAAATACCAGAGCCATGTTTGTTATTGGCATCATAAATAAGATATGCGCTAAAAGTATGGAGGTCGCCAGTTGCCGTCGTACCCGTTGTGCTTCCAGTTGTTGTGGTACCCGATGAACCGCCACCAGTGCGGGTTGTGGATGCTGTCGAACCGCCACCGGTGCGAGTTGAGTTATTTTTGTATTGTACTCTAACCTGCAAACTCTTAAGAGATTCGGGGTCAAAATTCTTTTTAATCGGTATTGGCATTGGATTTGCATAAGTTTCCAGTGCTTCTTGGCTTATAATATCAAAATAAAGCATACCAGATTCTTCTGGTTTAAGGGCTAAACTAAATGTTGCAGAACCCGTATATGCATTTGTCGTCAATGTTTTAGCATTTTTGTCATCAGGTACGAAACGTATTTTAACCCGAGGGAGAAAGGGTTCGAAGCCTTCTGGTTGTACAATGGTTCCGCCTATTATTACATAGTCTTGAAGCCGTTGTGGAATATATTGACAGACTATTCGATTGTTCGTTATGGCACATTGGTTTGCTTTAATGTCAAGAAATTCCGCAGCAAGCGCCGCATTGACCCCAGATAACACAAACAAAAACGCAAATAATATTTTTTTCATTTTTCTACCGATTTATTTTATTTCCTTGATGGGCTGTATGCGAACTCGCACGCATCAAAATTCTTGCCACTTTTTTCTGCACCCGCTGCACGTGCCGCTGCCGAATAAGAATAACTGACCTCTATTTCATTTCCGACTTTTTGACCAAATATTGCATGACATCTCATACCATTATTATTTCTTGTTCCGAATTCACATGTGTGCATTATGTACTGATTGTATGTACCACATACATTTTTCGGTGTTGACATGTCATAGTCGCGGACACTGCGTTGTGTTTGTTTATATTCTCCTTGGTTTCGTTCGCATATCTGTTTTATTCTGTTCAATTCGTTTTGATACCGACCCATCGTTTCCGGCTGGTGTATTCCGTGTGAAAGTTCGTCATGCATACCAACCATTCGTGATAATGTGTGCCACAGTTTTCCGTCATAACATTCCGCCGGCAGATTGTTATCCGATGTCGTTAAATCGTTTTTTTTTGAGCTCCCGTATTTGTTGTTGTTTCAACTGATGACAAATCTATGTCCACAGCAGATTTAGCAAGAAGCACTGGCACGTCAGCTGATGCGGTACGACCACTGCTTTTATATTTGAAATTACATGCATTATAACCATTTGCCAATGCTGGTTTGTCTGGGTTGTTATCATATTCTGCGGTCACAGAAGCGTGTTTAAAATTGCCGCTTTCGCATGTTTTACTTGGGGCAATATTTTTATCGTACATGCACATCACGCGCTGGTATTTGTTATATGTGCCACATACATTTTGAACGTGAACTTCGGCCAAGGAATGTTCTTTGTCATAAAAAGTTCCACCGCTGTTACTACATCTGCTTGTCAAGAAAGCCAATGCTTCTTGAACCGCTGGATCGTTTCGTGCGGATAACTGGTGAAAACCTTTGCCCAAATAAGAATAGGGCACCGGTTCATTCGGACCAGCGAAAGCCGAACGTGGCAATGAATACCATTTTTTATTTTCGGCGCATTCCGATGGCATTGAATCATTAATGCCGGCATCTGCATAAAGATTAAAACTTTTTGCGGATGATTCCACAAACATAAATTCTGTCAGGTGTACAACTTCTGGAATTTCCCCTGCGGTTAGAGTCTTTTTTTCATAACGTTTAGGGTCTGGTACAAACTCAATCCGCGTGCTTTCAGTTATTTCTGAGGATGTCAAGCTATAATGCCCAGATGAATCGGTTTTGGTTTCTGTATCTGAACCCTCTAAACCAACCGTTACGCCCTCAATTCCATTGCCGTTTGCATCCAAAACGCGCCCCGAAACAGTATGCGTTGATGGATTAAATGCACCACTGTTATTTGTTGTACCCGAAGGTTCAACAGAAGTCCCACTTGATTGTGTCGACGACGCACTATATTCATCTCTCCACAGATTTTCTTCGCGTAATTCTTCTTCGAATAAATCTAGTTCTGTGGCTTCGCCTTCGTCGGCTGTATCACACCACAAGCGTTGGAAAATAGATTCCCTTCCACCAGGATCAAGGCAGGAAGGATAATCAGATTCACCGTCCCAAGTACGACATTCACCACAGTTGCAGGTTTCGTTTACAGGATCCCAAACACCCATAAATCTTTCACATTCTACTTCGTTTTCCGAACCACGTCCGCTATAATCCATATCAAAAGGATCCTCGACTGTGTAATCATACATAAATCCATTTTTCGTCATACCGTTTACAGGCATGCATAATTTGATAAGACCTGCGGCGGGTTTTTCATCATCAAACTTGGTGCATGAACCGCCAGATGTCGGTTGCGATGGGGTCGCACTAGGCTCGTTACTTCCCTCGTTGCTTGGCTTTGGGGTTTCTTCGTCGTCAATGTAATCTTCTTTTTCGGCTTCTTTTAATGCCTTTTCAGCCTTGTGACGATCAATTGCACGACTGATTGCGCCGGATGTTAATGCACCGGTTGCCTGGCCCAAGCCAGAACCCAACATAGCAGATGATGCAGCCGTCTGGGCGCGTGTTGCACGGAACGCGTTTTCGCGGAATGTTGTTATGTCGATACCAAACCAATTTTGTGTGCAATCAAATACTGAACCGGCATATGCCTTCTTGGACGCATATAATGTTGACCCACCGTCTGCATAGAAATTAACCGTATAGACACAATCCAAACTGCGTTCGTCAAACATTGCGCCCAAACGGGTGCAGACGGAACGCATCTGGTCACGCAATTCATACAATTTACGCTCGTCGGTTGCGATTTGACGTTCGGCACTTTGACGCAATTCACCAAATACAGACATTGCACGCATTGCCAAACCGGAATCATATTCAACGCAAGATTTTGCGATGGATTCGCATTTCTTGATTGCTTGGTCGCCCGCGCTTTTCCCAATACATTTAGAATAGGTTGCGCCACACTGGGCAACAATACATGTGTCGTAATTATTTCCACAATCGATTGTCGCGTTATACACCGACAATTTCGCGTTCAAATCGCGGTCGGCCTTGATTTCAGCGGAAAGTAATTGATATTCGTGACCGGTGCAATCCGTTGTGCGACGGCATGAATCCATTTTATCAAAGAATGTTGTGTCGGTGTCACCAACGCATTTCCCAAAGTTAGAACCACATTTTTGTATCATGCATTGACGCAGTGCACTGTCGCAAGCGTTTTCACCGGTGCCGGATAAATCGGTTGCCATAACCTTGGTCACAGAAACAACGTCCGCGGCATCCAGTGCAGCACGTTGGGCGCGAACCATTTCAGCCAATGACAGCGCCGCCGCATCATGTTCAGATGTCGACTGTATCGAAAGTGTGCCACCAAACATTGCGGACTTGTTTTCAACCGCAGATGTATCCACCGTTTTTTCTTCGGTCTTGGTCGTTGTTTGTTGATTACCCGAATTTGTTGTCGTTGTTGTGGTCGTCGTTGTTGTTGTTGTCGAAGATGACGACGTTGTTGTTGAATTTGATGATGAACCACCGGAAGAAGATGTGGATTTTGATCCGTTCTTAATCGCCATTGTTGGCATACGTGATGCAGCAGATGTCGGGCGTGATGCAGATACACGATTTGCATTTGATTGTTGCCGCGGAACCACGTTGGCCGCCGTCGCATCAGCAAATGTCGCCAAAACAGCAACAATGATGCCATAAATGCTTTTGTTCAAGATTCCGTTTCTGTACATCATTTTAACACAATCCGTTTATTTTAATGTAGAACACGCCATGTCATAGAACTTGCACAACTGGGTCGCCATTGACCGTTCAGATGGGTATGACACATGGCATTTGTTCGGCATACTGCGGTTACAAATAGATGTTATGCACGCTTCACGTGCAGAATTGTCATTGCACGACTGGATAATAGACGCCAACCGTTTTTCGCGCGCATCACGATATGATTGGACAAGCGCCAACAGTGAACTTTCGGCATTTTGAATTGCGTTGTCGCGTGCGCCCATCAAAGTTGTGCGAATGTCAGCCAAATATTCGTCGCACCCAGTTGCCGCCACCGCACATTCAGAAAAATAGTGGTTGAAATCGGAATCTTCGGCACATGTGCTATATTTAGATGTGCACTTTGTGCTTTCGACGATACAGGCAGACATTTCAGATTTACATGTCGCGGCGGTCTTGGTTTGACGCGCTTTTTCAAACAAAACGGACATTTGTGCGCTAATTCCCGCGGCGGTGCACGATTGTTCAATCAACGTGTCATAGGTTTCAGATACGTCGTCAGCCGTACAGCCGTCAACCATTGTTATACACTTCTTGGATGCCCAAACATAACGCTCACCTGGGTCAGTTGGGGCATTTTTTAATTCCTTGGACGATATGGTGAACCGCGAAGATGTTCCCACAGAAACAGCCCGCATTCCCGCATCGTTCGGTTCGCCCGCGTCCGCCGTTCCACAATATTGACATCGGGCCGCCGGATTGGACGATATGTTAACGGCACACGCAGAATCCAAACAACGTGTTAAATTCGCGCGCGAACACGCTGTGTACCCCATATTTGGCACCAGCGCAAATGTAAGCATTACAAAAGCAAGTTTCTTAATCATTTCTCTCTGATGCTTGATTATATCAAAAATAGGGGACGGGTGCAAAGGGAAAAAAACAAAAATTATATTTTATCTCTTGACAAACGACAATATTTTGTCTATATTTGGTGGGTAATATAACCAAAGGGGTTTAAAATGGCTGGTATTAGTAAAGGCGTATGGTGGCTTGGTGGCGGCGCAGCCGCTGTTGCTACTGCTGCTAGTATTTTAGCTGGCGTTGAAAGTGATAAATTAAGCCAAGTTAAAAAAGATTTGGCTGCTCTTCAGGCGCAATACGAAGCTTGTTGTAACGAGGTAAAAGGGACATTGGACAATCACGAAGAAAGATTGGATGAACTGGACCAAAAAACTATAAGTTTGGGTCAAGCGATACAGGAAGCGGCTTGTCATTGTAATGACAAAAAACCGGCTGCACCTGCTAAAAAGAATCAAACAACAACCAAAAAGCAGGACAACAAGAAGTCAGACGATAAACCTGTTAAAAAAGACACTGTTGTTGATAATGGTAAATGTGATGGTGATGCGGCTATCAAGGTTATATCTGGTGAAGATAAGGTCATTATAAAAGAAACAGACGACAACAAACCAGATCAAATCGTGGTCGTAACTGGTGATAATAACGGTACAATTATCGTTAATTCCGAAGGTATTGTCAAGACAACAGCAGAAGAAGCAGCTAAGAAAGCCGAAGAAACAGTATACAGAGCACGTGCTTCTTGGGTCAAGAAAGAACGTTGCTATTAAGTAAACATGTCTTTTGATCATGTTATGTAAAAGTCCCTGTGGTGTTCCACGGGGATTTTTATTTTTTGCTAGACAGGGTTGCGAAATATATGTTAATATTAAAAGCACAGAGAGAAGTTAATGAGATTTATGCGGATTTTCGGTTTTTTACTGTTCTTGTTGCCGGTGGCATCATTTGGCGCGACCAATGAATTTATGGTTGCGGCACAGTTGTTATCCGCGGCAAAAAATGCCGATATCCAGCAGGTTCAAGCTCTTATTAATGATGGCGCAAATGTAAATTATGTTGATTCAACGGGTCTATCAATCGTGTGCACTGCGTTGATGAATAATGATGTGCGCGCCGCCCAAATATTACAGATGTATGGCGCAGATGCGTCAAAATGTGACCGTCAGATAAAGCAGTATAACTCAAGAAACAAGCCCGAGCGAAGTGGGGGGCTATTCGGTGGGTTATCCTCGGCCCAAAGCATAACATTAGCGGCGGCGGGTGCCGCCGTTATTGTTGGTGGACTTTTTTTGTTGACTGATGTCCTTAATCCAGGTAACAGCAACAAGTCTTCGACCGGCAATGGATCACATGGCGGTGGCAATGGGGGCGGTAATGGCGGTTCGTCGGCGACGGTGGCGTTTACTTTACCATATGGGCCAGCAATGACGGATGCCAAGGCTGAAAACTCTGATTACGCGACCAATTTGAATTTTTACAGTCCGTCTGATGAAAACAGTTCTTATTACAGAAATTACACATTGATGAATAATTCCGCAATAACCCAGAATTATTTGCTGATGATGCATGGCTATTCGGCATTGGCGCGTGGGTATAATGGTTTGCAGACTTTGCGGTATAAAGATTCTGCGTATTCCCCTGTGCCCAGGACGGTGTTAAATGGCTATGCGGTTTCGGGCTATACGGTTGAAGGTGGGCGACCAGTAAATGTTGCGTTGATAACCGCCAACGGTATCAATATGCATGGAAAACCAGCGGGTGAAATAACGGCGGCGGTTGATTCATTGGATGATCGATTTGTTGCATGGACCGCGCTAAATGGTTCTTCGTTGGTTGAACCCGAATACACCAATTTATCCAGCAAATATTACAACAATGCAATTACCTTTGGCGAAGATGCCGCGAACAAGGTTGCCGATGCAACAACAGCCGAAGATGAAATGATGGTTGATTTCTTTGATTTGTCGGGTAATGACACAGCGGTTGCAAATGCGGATGCGACCGACTATGACAATTTGTTGGCCAAGGTTGTTGGCGGTGCCAATTCTGGTTTTTCGGGTGCCGATTATATGGGCTTTATGCCATACGGTCAAATGACAATATTCCGCACCGGTGGTGGCGTGGATAGTAATGGTGACCCGACGGACTATTATAATTACAAGGCGTTAAGAAATGCCGCGACTTTATATGCGGCGGGGGATTTGACCGCGCGTTCACATCCCGAGATTTTTGCCAACTTGGACGTAATCGAACCATTACATGCGTTTGATGCACCAACAATAGAAACATTGTTATCAACGAACCCCGATATGACGAACAAGACGGTGTATAATGTCGCGTTTACTGGGTATGTGAATTCGTTGTATGGTGATGACGATACGACTTATCAGCCGGGGGCGGATTCATATTATTTCTTTAATAATTTAGGTTCTGCATATCTGCCGTTGGTCTTGTTCTCTACTGGGGCGGTGGAAACGGATTCAAGTTATTCGGGCGAAGCAAAGGTGGCGACATTTGAAAATGCCGCGCCATTGGTGTACGACAATTTGGAACACTTGTTTGCATCTATTGTTGCAGTGGGGCAGACAGGAACCGCTTATACTGGAAATATCGCCAGTTATACGCCGTCGGGTAAATATGTCCTTATGCAGTGGCAGAATACAAATGGCACCGCCGACGATACAACTGATGATACATACTATCGTGCACGTATGTGTGGTATTGCGGGATCGGGTTTGGGCGATATTGATCCATGGTGTTTTGCGTCCGTTGGTATGACGGATGAATTGGCGGTCGCTTCGGCGGCGGGTGCGTTTGGTGCAATGAAATCTGCTTTCCCATATTTGAATAACAAGCAAATATTTGCGCTGGCGGCGTTGACCGCGGACGGTGCTTATTTAGGAACGGTGGACGGCAAAGCGGCGACCAAGGATATGCTGACATCTTATCTGCAGGGTTTATATATATTGCCAGATGAATATCAAGCACATGTTGATGGTGGTGATATGACATATTTGGATGCGTTCAAGGATGTTTTTGGTTACGGTTTGATAAATGTTGAACGCGCAACAACACCGGGTAAAAGCATACATTATTATAATGGCGACAGCATTGTTGCGGCATCTGGAAATGCATATTGGCGTGCGGCGACGAATACCGCGTTTCGTTCATCATCCGCGTTCGGTGCGCGTGATGCGACATTAAAAACATCTGCGTATGATGTTTTGACCAGTGTTGATGGTGAATTGTCTTTGCCACGTGTCTGGACAAGTGAATTTTCGCTGGGGGCGAATTCTAAACATGGTTTGTATATGGGCGACGTGTTGGGTGAATTGCGGACACGTGACGAAGCAGACAATCGCATTCAAATCGGACAAATGGGATTTTCAATGACGACATCACAACGCGCCTATGCCGACAGTATGGGTGGTTTGGATAATATGAAGTTGGATTGGACATCGGGCGATTGGAACTTTGCCGCCGGCTATCAACGTCACTTTACTGATGGAGCATCACGGTTTACGGGGTTAAGCAATCCGATTTTGGGATTGGCATCAAACGCGGTTATATCGGATGCAAAATATAACTTTGGTAAATGGTCATTTGGTGCGCGTGCTTTTTCAGGAAATGTGACGGATGAATCTTTGTTGGAAAATGATCCGACAATTGCGGCGAACTATGAACCGGCGCGTCTGGGGTTTGTTCGTGGTGCGGGTGCCAGTGTGGGTTGGAAAAACGACCGCTTTGCGTTTGATACGACAGTTGGAACGGCAAACGAAACGAATACAGTGTTGGGCGCATATACCAATGGTTTGTTGGGCATGGGGGCCGGTGAAACGGTCTATGTCGACAACGAATTGCGTTTCCGTCCGACCGATAGTTTGACACTGACGGCGCGTGCGACATTCGCGCGGACAACAACTGACGGGGCGGGGGGCTTGGTAATGGGCGTGTCGCCATTGGAATCAAATGCGTTCGCGTTGGGTGCCGATTGGGGTAATTTCCGGTTTAGTGTGGCGCAACCGTTGGCGGTTCGTCATGGAAGTTTGAAATATGCCTATGCTGATTACAACGTTGTTGATACAGACGACGGTAATTTTGCGCTGGATATCGCGGACACCCATGTCGCGAATATAGATTTGAGTGCACGTACCCGCGAAGTGCGTTTCAGCGGTGAATATCGCCATAACTTTGGGACATTTACCGATGGTGCATTGGGCTTTATATACCGCGTAAATCCGAACAATACGGATGAATTCGGTAATGAATCCATCTTTATGATGAAACTGACACACCGTGTCGGGATTTAGTATCACTGATATACGGGCTTGACAAAAACTATTTTTCGTGTATTATTTCCCACAGAAAAAACAAAAGGTATTTTTTATGACGTTTAAAGAGTTTATGAAGATTAATTTTGCACCGACAATGGAATTGCCGGGTTGGGTGGATCATAACTCGTTCTATGATGCGGTATTGCTGTCGGATAAGATGGATATGGTACCAGATGTTATTCGTTCCCCAGATGGACGGTCTTATGTTTATTTTGAAAGAATGACACCAGATGTAATGGCGTTTGCGCGTGCCATGGGTTTCAAACCACGCTTACACAGAAGTCGCAGATATTTTCCGCCAAGACACATATATCGTGCGCCCGTCAGCAGAGCCATGTCAAAATCTGCAAAGCAGACAGTTGATAAAATATCTACTTTGTCTGGCCAAGATGTAAATGAGTGCAAGGCGACCCCTGAATACGCTAAATATATTTCGTATTACAGACAAAAAAACAGATAAATAAAACCGCCCGTTTGGGCGGTTATCTTTTACGACAATTTGTGAATTACCAAACCACTGCGCAGTTTCGGTTCAAACCATGTCGTCTTTGGTGGCATGATGTTGCCGGTATCTGCAATATCAATGATTTGTTGCATTGTGACGGGGAAAAGCGCGAACGCCGCTGCCATTTCGCCGGAATCAACACGTTTCTGTAATTCGCCAAGTCCGCGAATACCACCGACAAAGTCAATACGTTTGCTGGTGCGTAAATCGCCAAGGTTCAAGATTTTATCAAACACCAAGTTCGACAAAACGGTCACGTCCAAAACGCCGATTGGGTCGCTGTCGTTATATGTGCCGGCGCGCGCGGTCAATGAATACCATTTGCCACCCAGATACATACCAAAGTTATGCAATTTTGTCGGCTTGTAAATGTCGGCGCCCATTTCCACCACTTCAAATGATTCCGACAATTTTTCCAAGAACTGTTCGTTTGTCAATCCGTTTAAATCGCGCACAACGCGGTTATAGTCGATAACATGCAACTGGCTTGCTGGGAAAATCACAGCCAAGAAAAAGTTATATTCTTCATTGCCAGTGTGGTTCGGATTTTGTTCGCGCTTTTCCGCGCCAACACGTGCAGCGGCGGCGGTGCGGTGATGACCGTCGGCGACATACATTGCTGGGACGTTTTTAAAGATTTCTGTTATGCGTGCGTTGATTGCGTCGTCACGAATTGCCCAAAAAGTATGGCCAAATCCGTCGGGGGCAACAAAGTCGTATTCTGGGGCATTGTTCGCCACAAAGTCCGCAACTATTTTGTTCATTTCATCTACATCTGGATATGCAAAGAACACCGGTTCGATATTCGCGTTTTGGATACGCACGTGAATCATACGATCGTCTTCTTTGTCTTTGCGGGTCAATTCGTGTTTTTTAATTTTGCCGGTCATATAGTCATCAACATTTGCCGCGGCGACCAAACCATATTGTGTGCGACCGTCCATTGTTTGCGCATAGATATAATACATTTCTTTGTCGTCTTGGACCAGCCAGCCGTTGTCTTGCCATTTCTTGAAGTTTTCGACGGCTTTGTCATATGTTTTCTGTTCGTGTTCGTCGGCAATCGGGTCAAAATCAATTTCCGGTTTAATAATATGCAGTAATGATTTTTCACCGGCTTCGGCCTTGGCCTCAACAGAGTTCAGAACATCATATGGGCGCGACGCCACTTGGTCTGCGATTTCGCGTGGTGGGCGAACACCTGCAAATGGTTTTATTTTCATGTAATAATCTCCTTTTAGTTCTTGGGGATTATTACACGAAAAAACAAAAGGTAAATAAAATTATTTCACTTTTATTGGAATAATTGTCTGGACTTTGACTGTGTCCAGTGGGGCATATTGAAACTGGACTTTTGCGAAGTCAATATTTTTCATATCAATGGATCGAATTGTTCGATTATACATGGTATGATAGTAAATGACTTTATCGCCCAAATCGGTCGCGATTGTCCATTGGGTCGCGGACGGCATATTATTCGTTGCACGTCCAGAATCAAATTCCACACCCAACGGCACATCCAAATTATTCAAGATATGAAATGCCTTCATTGTGGATTCATAGCCATTTTTTTGTGGCACAGAATAGTTGCTAAGCAGCGCCGCCCGAACAAATCGTGATGGTGGTGTAAAATCGCCCGGCAGCCCCAGCATTTTACTGTCTGAACCAAACGCGTTCAGGGTTGTATCGCCAAGTTTTTTAGAATTATTGGTGCCCGGTTCCAGATTTATATAATTGTTAAGATTTGTAAGGTGCCATGGATACCCCGGTGAATTTGCGATTGCGCCGACCTTGCTTTCATAGAAATGGGCGTTGCCGTCAATAAATTCTAAAATGACTTGGCGGCCGGTTGCGTCTGTTATGCGCCAATGCACCGTTGACGCGGTTGGATCAACATTTGCGACGGTGACATCTTTTATCGCTTCTATGACTTGGTCAATGGTTGAAAAGCGCGACAGCATCCACGCCACCAATTCAAAATCGGCAATAGTGTTTTCTTTATTCGTGGGGCTGTATTTTGGATATTCGCCATAATCTGGGAAATAGAACAGACCCGCGGACAAGCCCGCTTCGTTTGTGCCGTCAATAATGAAGTCCGGTATTTGCACCGCGATTCCTACATAGCCATATACTGATGTGAACTCCAGCCCGTCCATTTTACCGCTGGGGGTCAGTGATTTTTGTGTATGACCGCGTGGCGCGATAACATACATGCTGTTCATTTCGTCGCCATGCCAATCCACAGTGCGCGCAACAACCACAGATTTATCTTTTGCCCGCAGGGTGATACCTGTGCATGCGTTGCCATAGTTGATAATTCCAATAATGCCGGCGATTGCGGCGGCAAAAAATCTTGTGTTCATTTCATCCCCCCTTGATATAATTATTATGCGGAAAAACGGCGCGCCCAGACCATAGGAACCATTGCAAATTGGGCTGTTTATTTTCCCAAAGTTTTGTGATACAATGCGACACATGAAGATATCAGTTGATACAATTTATAAGTTTCATCGGGCGCGCACCGCGTGCCATATTGCCTGTGTGAATTACTTTGCAGGGCTGACCGGTCATCATTTCCCTGAACACGACAGCGATAAAAATGTTGAACCCATGCAGACGGGGTATGCGTATAAAAACTATGCTTCATATCATCCGGAATACAATTTGACCGATAAGTATGCCGAACTGTTTGACAACGCGCACGCGTCGCACCACGAACACGCTTCGCATCACATAGAGTTTTATCATGGTGATGTTTCCAAGATTCCACAGATACGCCTGATTGAAATGATTTGTGATTGGTTCAGTGCTAATTTCGAGCAAGTGAATATCATACACGATTACGAATATGAAACGGTGGCGGGCTGGTTTGATGTGAAAATGGCGCACCTGAATTGGTCGGACGCCCAGTTGAAAACAATTCGTGAAACGATTAAATTGTTGGAACAAAAAGCGGACAGGGCGGAACTGCTAAAAATCTGGTCGCCGGTTGCGAACACCCACATATAATGATTTTATTTGCAAAATGGAAAAACCGCTATATAATTAGCGTCGCCATTGGGGCATAGTTTAATGGTAGAACATCGGACTCTGACTCCGCTAGTATTGGTTCGAATCCAGTTGCCCCAACCAAA
>JAGCOQ010000098.1 GCA_017642625.1 Alphaproteobacteria bacterium
CCCATCGTCCCGCGTTGCGTCCAATATCGCATGGCGGGCGACAAAAACATAGTCCATATCGGGCAACAACAGCCCTTCGTTAAACCGCACCCAATCGCGCAACAGACGCTTTGCCCGATTGCGTTGGGTCGCCAATTTAAACGTTCTTTTGGTCGCAACAACCCCATAACGCGCGTCATTCGGTATCGCGCATGGCTTCATACGCGCAAAAAACAGTGCCGAACGCGCCACAGGATTGTCGTCGGTCATAATAAAATCTTTATGATTCTTTATAGTGTCTCGCATGAACTTTATGATACCACAATATAGAAATAATCAAACTTTTTTATCTGGCACCTTGATTTTTTGCCAAACCCGTTTTATAGTGCAAAAAAATCATTATTTTGGGGGTAAAAGATGTATAACTGGTTGATGAAGTTCTTCTCTGCGGATATGGCGATTGATTTGGGCACTGCGAACACATTGATTTATGTCAAGGGTCGCGGAATTGTGCTTAATGAACCATCTGTGGTTGCCGTTCAAGAAAATCGTTTGCAGGGCCGTAAAGAGATTTTGGCTGTTGGCGCCGAAGCGAAAAAAATGTTCGGTCGTACCCCCGGGGCAATTACCGCTGTGCGCCCGTTGCGCGACGGTGTTATTGCGGACTTTGAGGTTGCCGAAGAAATGATTAAATACTTTATTCGCAAGGTTCATCATCGCAGTCCGATTGCCGCCCCATTAATCATTATTTGTGTGCCGTCTTGCGCAACCCAGGTGGAGCGTCGTGCTATTCAAGAAGCCGCGGATGCCGCCGGTGCAAGAAAGGTGTATATTGTCGAAGAATCAACCGCCGCTGCGATTGGTGCGGGTCTGCCGGTGGAAAAACCATTGGGTTCAATGGTGTTGGATATTGGTGGTGGCACGACCGAAGTTGCGGTTATGTCGTTGGGCGGAATCGTGTATTCCAAGGCCGTTCGCACCGCGGGCGATCAAATGGATTCCGACATTATCGAATTTGTTCGCAACAACAAGAATCTGTTAATCGGTGATAACACCGCCGAAGAGATTAAGAAAAATATTGGCTGTGCAATCGCACCAAAGGACAAGGCAAACGAACTGTCCATGAAAATAAAGGGTCGTGATTTGTTGTCTGGAACACCGCGCGAAACGGTTATTACCGAAACACAAATTGCATCTGCATTGGCACAGACGGTATCAAAAATTATTAACACTGTTCGCGATGCGTTGGCAAACACACCGGCTGAATTGTCCGCCGATATCGCAGATTTGGGTATTGCCATGACTGGTGGCGGTTCAATGTTGCGGGGCTTAGACGCTGCAATTCGTGCCGCGACGGGCTTACCTGTATTCTTGGTTGATAACGCGTTGGAATGTGTTGCATGCGGTTCTGGTAAAATGTTAAGTAGCCTGGACAAGAGCAAACACATCTTGCAAACCATGTATTAATATTTATAAAAAAGACCGGCAAATGCCGGCTTTTTTATTATGCTTTATCGTGTGCGTGGCATCGCACAAAAACAATTTATCTTTCTGATATAGTCCACATCAAAACCATTTTCTTTGAAAGTATTTACCCACCAATTAATCGATTTTATTAAACGGTCTTCCTTGTAAAGATCCCACCCCATTTTTTCCGCCGCCTCTATATCTTCGGTTGTGTTGTGTATTGCGAACAACATTTTACAATCACGAAACTTCTGTAATGCGCGGGGCAATTCTTGTTCCGTAAGATAATACAGGGTCCCATTACAATACGCCAAATCAGACTTTATGGGTGGTACATCCAATATAGATTTTATTTCAATTTTCTTCTCGGCAAACAATCTTGCAAGGTGTTCGCCTTGACTTGGGTATTCCCTTATGTCTATGCCACGCGCATCCAACCCCAGTTGCCTTGCACGATACACAATTTCGCCGGTCGCCGCACCGCAATCAAAAAAAGTTTTTGGCGCATATCCGAAACGTTCTTTGAAAACTTCTGCCAACATGCTGGGTGGCACAGAAAACATTGTCCACCGCCCATCATAATCGCGATAGTTATAATGCAAAAAAGGATACTTCTTATAGTAATAATGCATCATTATTCCTGTTTTTTCTAAAACGGATATTACTGGCTTTTTTTAGAAAGACAAGTTTTTATCACCGCTTGAAAATTGCAGTTGCAATCTAATTTTTCTCTGATATAATCGCCTTTGCTTTGGGTGGTTAGCTCAGTTGGAGAACCGCGTCACGTTGACATCATGGTGGTCGTTGGTTTCCAGCACGAGAACACTTGAAAAACAAATCTGGGTGGTTAGCTCAGTTGGCTAGAGCGTCACGTTGACATCGTGGAGGTCGTTGGTTCGAGCCCAATACCACCCACCACTATTTTGGTTGATTTAAAAAACCGGCTTTTGCCGGCTTTTTTATTTCGTTTTTGCATAAACGGCAAAGCGACTGGGGGCCGCATTTGTGCGAAACAGGTTTATTGCACGCATAACACCGGTTGCCGCCTTTAACTGAATTGTTTTGTTCAATTTCAAAAGCTTTTCCCAAACTTGTTCTTTTGAGCCTTGTTCTGAATAACTTTGTGATGAAACAGAAACCAACGCATCCAACAAACGCATTCTTGGTGAATATATGTCCGTTAAACTGTTCAAATCAGACAAGTAATTCATCAAGGTGTTTGCATCATTAGGGTCAGAATTGATTTCAAAAAAACCCGCTGGATCCTTTGCAACTTCGCGCAGGAACAGCATATCGCGCTGTATTTTTTCATATTCTGTCACGGTTTTCTTGCTTTTTTCTTGTTCTATTTTTGCCTCTATAATCTTTACAATCGCGCCGTATGCCGATTTAATAGTCGCATCAATATCTATTGCTTGTTTCATCAAAAATCCTTTTGAACCGGCGACACTCTAACATGTTTTTTCGGTTTTTCCATATTTTTATGTGTTTCTTGCAATCCCTATATTTTACTTTATAATTGGTCTGTATTTGATAATGGGGTGAATTATGGCAAAGAAATATTTGATTACATCGGCGTTGCCTTATGTTAATGGCGAATTACATTTGGGTCATTTGGTTGGTTGTTGGTTGCCGTCTGATGTATATGCGCGTTTTTGTCGCGCACAGGGTCGTGATGTATTGTTTATCTGTGGCGCAGACGAACACGGAACAACCGCGGTCGTTGGTGCGGCAAAAGAAAATATGCCTGTTATCGAATACAATAACAAATATTATGAAAAGCACTTGCGTGCGATGCGCGATTTCAACCTGTCGTTCGATTTATATGGTCGCACCCATACGGAATTACAGGAAAAACTGATTCATGATTTATTTACGCGTCTTGATGCCCAAGGGTTAATAGAAGAACGCGAAACAATTCAACCTTTTTCCGTTGATGACAATATGTTTTTAGCCGACAGACAACTTGTCGGCACATGCCCAAAGTGTGGTTATGAAAATGCGCGTGGCGACCAATGTGATAAGTGCAGTGCAACATATGAAGCAACTGAATTAAAGAATCCACGCTCGACAATTTCGGGTTCAACCAATATTGAAATGCGCCCGACAAAGAACCTGTTCTTTTTAGCGTCCAAGATGCAGAGCGAATGGCAAAAATGGTTATCAACACATGCACCAAAGTGGTCAAAAACAGCGTCGGCTATTGCACGCGGTTGGGCAAACGAAGGATTGCGCGACACATCAATTACCCGCGATTTATCATGGGGTATTTCGGTGAATAAAGCGGGTTATGAAAATAAAGTTTTCTATGTTTGGTTTGATGCGCCATGGGGCTATGTTTCCATCTCTCAGGCTGCAAATAAAAACTGGGCGGACTGGTGGAAAAATGATGCTGCATATTATGCGCAGTTTATGGGTAAAGATAATGTAAAGTTTCATGCAGTATTTTTCCCTGAACAACAACTTGCTATGCATGATGGTTGGAAAACCGTTGATATGCTTAAATCCATGAACTATTTGAATTTCGAAGGTGGCAAGTTTTCAAAATCACAAAATCGTGGCGTATTTTTAGAAGATGCTATTTCAATCGCGTCTGCTGATTGTTGGCGTTATGCGTTGATGGCATCGGCACCTGAAACAGATGACAATGACTTTACATTTGAACGTTTCGCAGATGTTGTGAACAAAGATTTGAACGGTATGTTGGGAAACTTTGTTTCTCGTGTTTGTAAATTAACCGCGAAAAACTTTGGGGACACGGTTCCGGCATCCGACGGTTTTGATAAAGATTTAGAAAAGCAATTAAATGAAAAGATTGCCGAATTAACAACCGCACTGGATGCGTGCGAATTTCGCGCGGCGATTGTCGCGTTGCGTTCGTTGTATGCGATTGGCAATGAATATATGACAATCAAAGAGCCATGGACATTGGTTAAAAACGGCGATATGGAATCGGCGGGCGCAGTGTTAAATAACTGCTTCCAACTTATCGATTTATATGCACGTGTTTCCGCACCGTTTATACCGGATGCATCCGCAAAGATGCAAAATATATTCGCGAACAAACATGATTTGTCTTGGCCAGCAAAGTTTGAAGCACGCATTGCGAATGGCGAAAAATTCACTGTGCCGGAAAATCTGTTCAACCGCATTGATGACGAAACGGTTGCGGCATTGATTGAACGTTTTGTTCCCAAAAAAGAAAACAAAATTGTCCCAACGATTGCAAAAATTACCGCGGTCAAAAATCATGAAAGCCGCGATAACCTGCACATACTGACGGTCAATGATGGCAATCAAGATTTACAAATTGTATGTGGTGCGCCAAATGTTCGTGTGGGATTAACTGGGGTTTTGGCACCGGTTGGCTGCTTGTTGCCGGGACAAAAGAAGCCAATTTCACAACGCACCGTTGCCGGTGTGGAAAGTTTCGGCATGATGTGCAGTGCCGCAGAATTGGGTATCGGCGACAATGGTGATGAAATTGTTGAACTGGATAAAAACGCAAAAATCGGTGATGAATATAAAAAATAAAATCAAACTTGTTTTAGCATCTTGTTGTGCGCCATGCAGTGCGGGCGCAATAAAGCAACTGGCCGATGGTGATATCGCCGGTGTTGATGATTTTATTGTTCTGTTTTATAACCCGAATATTTTTCCAAATGAAGAATATTTAAAACGCATGAACGAGCAAATTAAGTATTGCGAAGAATTGGGTGTAAAATATGCCGTTGGCGATTGGGATCATGACGCGTGGAAAAATGCTGTGCGTGGTCTGGAAAACGAACCGGAACGGGGTCGCCGTTGTGATGTTTGTTTTGCTTACCGTTTTGCCTATGCGCGCGATTTCGCAATTAAGAACGGATTTAACGCGGTCGCATCTGTGTTCGGTGTATCAAAACACAAAGATCAGGCCCAGGTAGATGCCGCCGCAAAACGCGCATTGGGCGACATTGAATATATTCCAATTCGTTGGGACGAAAACCTGCGCCAATCGATTGGTCGCGTATCCAACTTTTATCGTCAAAATTATTGCGGGTGCGAATTCAGTTTTCGCAAAAACGCACAACCAGCAAAAGAAATTGTTTTGGTTGCGAAATAGGCTCCAGCGCACTATAATTCTTATAAAGAAACCCAAAAAGGACATAAAATGAATTTGGTTCACGAAGTTACATTTAATTATACAATCACCCCCGCACAATTGGGTTGTTTCGTATATACCCAAAACGGCGAAGTCTCATCGCTAAAGGATTTGCAAAAGGTTATAAAAAGCGTAAAAAACGACTTGCCTTTTATGGTGTGTATTGAACGCAAGGTTAACATTATAAACAAAGACGAACCGATTCCAAAAGAAATGCATACCTTGGCATCACGTCTGGGTGGCACAGATGAATATACAACGGTGCACCTTAAAGAACACTTTAATTTTATTGTCGCCGACAATTTGATGTATACGAATGATGTTCGCAAAATATTAGAAAAACAATATGGCAATACACTTGATTTAGACAATAAAAGGTTAATAGAAGAAGATCCTGTTTTTTATTCAGGCGTTGTCCAAGATCATCGTGTTGGATTAAGAGATAAAAACGGGAACCCAACCACACAAACTTTGCGTTGGGTTATATGCCGCAATTTACAACCCAATGACATTGTGTTAAACAGAAACCTTCGCGAAATATGGCCAAACAAAACTAATAAAGTGCCATCAGAATTAAGAGAAATGCTTGCCAAAACAAAAGAAATTGTTCGTTAAACAAAAGGAATAAATATGTCGTCTGTATTTGTTTTTCCTGGTCAGGGCGCACAAAGCGTTGGAATGGGGCGCGAAATCTATGAATCAAACGCGGCCGCACGCGCGGTGTTTGACGAAGTTGATGATGCGCTAAATCAAAAATTATCGGACATTATTTTTAATGGCCCAATGGAAGAATTAACGCTGACCGCAAATGTTCAGCCCGCAATTATGGCAACATCTATTGCTATGTTGCGCGCATCAAACGAAAAATTGCCCGAATATGTTGCGGGGCACAGTTTGGGTGAATATACCGCA
>JAGCOQ010000099.1 GCA_017642625.1 Alphaproteobacteria bacterium
CCGGAGTAATAAACCCAAAACATTTTTTGCCGTTATACCATTTTACTTTTCCTTTCCGCATATCGTAGTCCTTTGCTATGCTTGTTATGGTTCTTGGTAACTATCCATGAACCTGATTTTATTGTGGCGCAATCTGAAAATCATTACAAGCAAAAAACAAATGCCCCATGGTGATTTATTTCCCATGGGGCAAGTGCGTTTTTTATGCTTACTGTTTATAGTATCGTTGGACTTCCTTCATCACGAAATTAAATAATTTGCCCGCGACGGTATTCGTTGGCGCAGACCACGTGGCTTTACGGTAAGGCATTGCCGCAACCAAAATGAACCGCGCCATGAAATGAAAGATTTCACTTTTCTGGGTCTTGGTCAAATTCGCCGGCAAGGTGGTCAGATGAAACACCTCGTTTTCAATGGCGTTGTCTAATTTATCTGTGATTATATCCAACATTTTTTGTGGGTAATACAAAGTGCAATTCTTTGGGAACCCTTCGAACAGCGACATTCCCATACCGCGACCATACAAAATATTCCAACCCACACGATCAAACAAATCTTCGACACAATCACATATCATAAGGTTGTATTGCTTAACACCCTCTTCGTAATAATCAGCCATTTTGCGTTCTATTTCATCACTGGCTGCGTTTTTACGACGACGCGCGCGTTCATATTGATTATGTGTAAGGCGTTCAAATTCAAAGAATGTTCTCACTTGGCATATAATTTCCATTGGAACAATATGTTCAGAATCCGGTCCAATATTCAAAATCACCTTGGCATCACGATAATTACGCGGATTGTCCATATCATAAAACTTGTCCCGCATAGAAATAATGCGTTCCGGCATAGCTTCACGAATACGTTCCATAAAAGTGCGTGCCTGGGGCACCAAATCAAACAAACATTTAACGCGCCAAACATCTTGCAAACGCAAATGAGGCTTTTCTATTTTGTCTAATTCGCGCACTAAATCTACGGCAATATGTTCATGGCCGCGCCCGATTATCTTCAATACTGTTTCAGATGCAGCGGTTATAAACTTGTTTGAAAACTCTTCACGAATTTTGTCGGCGATTGCGCGCCCAGAAGCTTCCCTTTCGTGTGCCGAAATAACGCGTTCAGCAGTCGTGGCAACATCATTAACATAGTCGCGATAATATTTACCGGTAATTTTTTCAAGCGAACGCGAAAGGTGTTTTTGTGCCGCAACAATAACTGTGACGATTGATGACACAGACAAGTCAATTTTATGCCCGCCAGTAATGGTAAAGAACTGATTACGCATCGGATCCATGTCCAAACGGTGCTGGACCAAATAAGGCGACAGCGGGTTAATATCTGCAATCTTTATCTTTTCATCGACACCGCAATCGTTATCGTAATCATAACGAACAACGGGCGCCTTGGGCGCGCCAAGACATTTACCCAATACGTGAAACACTTCGCGGAACCAATCCATTCCATCGGAATAAAGGACACGCAAGTATTCCGCAGCTTCTTCATTGATTTCCCGATCTGCCAAAGCCTTGTCAATATCGGCAAGGTTTTTCCGATCGTGATCGGCGGTTATATCAACCGCAAAAGTATCCGAATGTGCAATCATTTTGGTTGCCTTATTTCATCATTGGGAACAGAATTACATCACGTAATGTTGGCTGGTCAAATATGATACTTGCCAATCTATCAATGCCCAAACCAACGCCGGAAATTGGCGGAAAACCATGTTCCATGGCGCGCACGAAATCGTTATCTGGATTAAATGCTTCTTCGTCGCCATTTGCAATATTCTTCGCCTGTTCTTCAAATGCAGCCAATTGCTGTATCGGATTCACCAACTCGGAATACCCTTTGCATAATTCGGCACCACAGACAAGTAATTGGAACATGTCCAAACACCGATCATCCGCATCACTGTGACGCGCCAATGGTACCATATATGTCGGATAGTTGTATAGGAATGTTGGCTTAACAATGCTGTCGCGAATCTTGCGCTTGTACACCCAGTCAACCAAAGTCGGAATTGACTTTAATTCTTCTAAATCTTCGGCGTCGAACATTTTTGCCTTTACCAACTTTTTCTTTAACGCGTCAACATCATCAAAGTCCAAAATGTTGCAACCGAACAATTCGTTCATTTTAGCGGTATAATCCATCATATCATACTTGCTGAAATCCAATTCAGTGCCTTGGTATGAAATCTTTAATGTGCCACGCATAGATTTAATCAAATGCTGGATTAATTTCCATGTGAAATCTATGTTCTTTTTGTAATTCCAGTATGCTGCATACCATTCAACCATTGTGAATTCTTGCAGGTGCATCGCATCCATACCTTCGTTACGGAAATCCTTGGCCACTTCAAACACGCGGTCAAAACCCGCACCGATTGCCATTTTCAAGAATAATTCAGGGGAAATACGCAACTGGAAATCCGCATCCAATGCATTGTGGTGCGTTGTAAACGGTTTCGCCGCCGCGCCGGACGCCACATTTTGCAAAATTGGTGTCTCGATTTCCAAGAATCCATTATCAATCATAAATTGACGCCATTCTTGTGTCATCTTGAAACGTCCAAACAACACCGCGCGCGATTCAGGATTCGCAATCACATCCAAATAACGTTGGCGATAGCGTGCTTCGGTATCTGTTAACCCATGGAACTTTTCCGGCAACGGACGCAAAGCCTTGGCCAGAATATCATAGTGCGAAACCTTGACCGTCAATTCGCCCGCCGTTGTGTGATACAATTCACCGGTGACGCCGATAAAGTCGCCCATATCGACATTTGCTTTCATAAACTTGTAATCTTCTTCGCCGATTTCTTCGCGCGACATAGAAAACTGGATTTCACCTTCTATATCATAAATGCGCCCAAACATCAGTTTTCCCAACCAGCGCAATGCCGTCACACGACCACACAATTTAACCGCGGAACCGTCCGGCAATTCACGTGCTTCGGCGATTTTATGACTGCGGTCAAAAGTGTCTTTCCAGACAACACCGTCGCGTGCGCGAATGTTTTCTGCCTTTTGTAATCTGGCTTCTAATTCGTTGGTTGAAATGCTCGTGTTTTCTGACATTTGTTTTTCCTTGTTTTCTGGTGATTTATTAAAAACGGACGCACCCACAAGTGCGTCCGCTATGAATATCGGTCGCACCATGCGTTATAAAGATTTTTTACACAATCTCATATTTATCCGTTTTCTGTTGGTGTTCAACAATCGTGATTATTAACTAAAACAATCAGAAAGTAAAGGATTAATTCTTAGCAAATGCGTTTTATGGCTGGGTAATAGGTTGCCCCGTTGTCGCATCACGTTCACCATACAGCAATCCGTCATCATACGCGGTATATTGCGTTGTGCCGTCTGACAAGTGCAATTTTGACAATGTGTGATTTGTGGAACTAGCACCAAGATAAAATGTTCCACCACCAACTGGCATAAGGTTCAATGCCGGTGTTGTTGGTTTGGTTGCTTTTGAATAAAATGTAAAGTTTCCAACACGCAATTCATGACCGCAATCCGCCACTTCATCCGCACCATGTCCATAACCAACCGTGGTTAACCCCGTGGTACACGCGCTGCGCGTGTTGTCGCCATCGGCGGAATACCAACCCGCACCAACCTCTGTACAGGACGCGCTATCCGTGCTGTAATACCCGCCATCACATAACCACGAACACGCATTTGTCGTAGCGTTAGAACTATACGAACTGTTTGCAGGTTTGGTATTTGTGCATGCCGTACAAGACACCGCACCAGCAGCGGCATAGGTTCCAATTTCGCACGCGGTACACGCACCGTTGCCTGCTGTTGCTTTATATGTTCCGGCGGCACATGGTTCACATGAAACCTTGCCGTTCCATGTTGTTCCGTTTGTTGAACCTTCGTACCCAGTGATATACTGTGTCGTTCCCGCTGGACACACCGTCACCAAATTTGTTCCAACGAACGCATTACCCCACATATTTGTGTTTTTCGTGCTGTCATTCGTAATTAACCCCGCAAATGTGGTTGATGGAATATATCCCGCCAAATTCGTGCAACCATTAAATGTGCCATAGAACAAATTCTCTGCAGCGGTGGTCATACCACTAAACAATTCGGCCGGTATCGCGGTAATCCCCGTACAGCCATTAAATGTATCCTTGAACCAGCCAGTTTTGTCAGTTCCGCTGGCTGCACCACTAATAACATCATCAAACAAGTCCGACGGTATCGCGTTCAATGATGTACAACCCTCAAATGTGTATTCAAACATATTGAACGCCGTCCCTGATGTCGTAATATCATCAAATAATCCGGTCGGTATCGTCGCCAATGATGAACAATTTTTAAATGTGTTGGCGAACATATATGGTATACCATTAATTGTCATTCCGCTAAACAGTTCCGCTGGGGCAGCCACTAATGATGTACAGCCACTAAACGTATCACGGAATACACCGCCGGTACTGGTACTGGAAAGCCGGGTCCAATTTGATGAACTGGCAATAACATCATCAAACAAACCGGCTGGTATCGTGGTCAATGATGTACATCCCGTAAATGTTCCCTCAAACATATTGTCCACCGCACCACTGGCGGTCATATCATCAAATAATCCACTTGGAATCGCGGTCAACGAAGCGCAGTTAGCAAATGTATATTCAAACATACCAACCCCCAACGAGTGGACATCACTGAATAAATCAGATGGAATCGCGGTCA
>JAGCOQ010000100.1 GCA_017642625.1 Alphaproteobacteria bacterium
AACTATGCCCCTATACATATAAATATCGCCCGATTTTTGCCGCAATACCCCCAATGATCCGTGCCAAGATACCACAGCTATATAAAAAATCAAGTGGAAATATTATATTTATTTAATTATTTTTGCGCAAGCGAAAATTAACCTACTCTTTTGAAAAATCTTTAAATCGTGTAATTTTTACTTGCACCACCACCGCCATTTTTTCTACAATCACCATATCACAGGGGGAGAAAAACGTGCAAGACCGCATAGAACCGCCAATTTTACTGTCCAGATTATTGACGCTGGTGTTCGCAGCGACAGTGGTCGTGTCGGTTGTTTTGGCGATAACGTTGTATCAAATGTTCCCTCTTGACCGGCCAGAGGTGTTTTTCCTGCGCACTGCAAACCCGACAAATACCGAAATCACCATGACCCAAGTTTTACCCGAAGGGGCGGATTTAGAACGTTTTAAACGTGCTTTTATCGCAGAATACGTAAAAACCCGTAATGAAATCACCCCATCAACTTATGTAATGAAGAAAAATTGGGATATGCAGACCGGCGCGATTAAAACAATGTCCAGTGATGATGTATTTGCGAATTTCTATAACACCGCAATGTATCAAAGATTCTTGCTGAACAGTGGGAAAACCAACGACACAGGGCTTGGTTTGTCTTGTTCGGTCGAATTCCCACGCGGCAGTGTATCACCATATCGTGATGATGGCGCAACGTATTTGGTTGCATTCCGTTGGTTCTGCACAAATAACTATGGACAGACCGACCGGAAAGAGTATAGAATGAAAGTGAAAGTATCAACAGATAACACCCAAAAAATAAGATGGGCGGATCGCATGGAAAACCCGCTGGGGTTGAAAATCACTGAATATTCAGTTGAAACCGGTGACGGTGATCCATTGGATGCGTTCGTTGTCAAATAGGGTAATTGAAAGGAAAGAAAGGCATGACTTTTTTAAATACAATTAAGTTGAATATATCTGTGTTGTGCTTGGCATGTGTTTGCGCTGTGCCTATGTCGGCAATCGGCGCACAATATGCATGGAACAACCCAAATGCCAACATGGCAATGGGCAGTTCGAAGCCTGGTTATGCCCAATTATCTTGGTCCAAGGGCACTGTTTTGCCAATTAAATTGCGCAGTGGCATGCTTACCATGATTTCTTTGCCGGCGGGTGAACAAATCGAAGATGCCATGATTGGTAATGTGGCTATGTTTAATATCGACTCTAAAATTGGCTCTAATATTATGTATATCACACCATTGGAAAAGACACAGGGTGGCGATACAAATATGATTGTGACCGGCAAATCTGGCAATCAATACATTTTCTATCTTCGTGCGGAACCAACAAATTCGCCGGAAATCACTTATTCCCAGGTTGAAATCGTTATGGACGGCAACGCGCCATTACCAACGGTCGCCGGTGCCGCCACAACCCCCAGTGGCAGTATGTCATCAATATTTAAAAAGTCCGACAAATCCGCCAGTGGCACATTTGGCGTTGATGGCGAAGATTTTGGCTGGATAAAGTCCATGAAGATTGACCCATCAGAGTTTCGCTTTGATTTGGATATATTTGTTCCAAATCCGGACGATTACGTAATTGCGCCTGAACGTGTATGGCGCGACCGTATATTCACATACATTGACTTTGGGGACAAGGTTATTGCCATGACCCAGCGTCCGGTTGTGTCGTTGTTGGTCGAAGGCGGTGAATCACCTGTCGGTTTCCGCACAGACGGCGAAGACGGTCGTTTATTAATAGTAGAAGCGGTTGGCGACATGGTTCTGCGCAGTGGTCAAAGAATTGTATGCATCAAGAAACGTGAAAAACCGTTCTTGATTGCCGACACCAACAGTGTTATGGCATTGGCCGAGGCAAACGTTGCCCAATCCATGATGTCCGGACAATCATTAAATACAATGACATATGGTTATGATGTTACGGCGATAAATAGCGCGGGCGTAAATTACACCGGCACACCGGTCATGATTGGCAATACCGCGAATACTAACCCTGCGGGCTATTATGTGCCGACGGGCTTTGTTGCGGGTATGGCGTATCCACAACCTGTATCCAGGGGCGCGTCTGGTGCCGTCACAATGATGCCAACCGAACGCGTGACGGCTGGTTCATATCTGCCACAATCAAATATTCCAATTATTTCCAGCAATCAATCC
The DNA here is from genome assembly GCA_017642625.1 of Alphaproteobacteria bacterium. Next base: position 2,186 of record JAGCOQ010000100.1, read on the forward strand.
GGTGTTGCCGTTGAATTGAAATCTGATACTTCGGTAAAAGCGTTGGATGATTATTGGGTCAGTTTGTTGGCAAAGTTCAGTGGTGAAAATGGTCAAGGTTTACTTACACCATACAAAGACAAAGTGTTCTTTGCGGTTGACGAGCAAGGTGTTGGCGAACTTGGTTCCGGTGCCACAACGGCGCGTCTGTATCGTTTGCGCATTGGTCCAATGGCGGACATTGATACAGCCCAAAAACTGTGCGATCAATTGTTAAAGTTCAGTGGCGCAAGTTGCAACGTGGTCAGAATACAGTAATTGTTTTGGGTGCGGACAAGGAATATGAACAAAATTAAACTGCAATTTTCAGAACTGCGTAAATCCACGCCAAAGTATGTTCAATGGTTATTGTTGGCTGCTGCATTTATTGTGGTGCTGATTTTGTTGACCTTGGTAATGACGGGTTCTTCTAATAATAAAAAGAAAACCAAAACTGTGGTTAGCGACACACCATTAAAACTAACATTATCCGAAGATTCTGTTGATTGGGTAAATGTTGATGTCGGCACCAAAAAGGAAAAGACAATTTCTGTGAACGCAAGCGCACCAGCCAAGGTGTCAATGTCGCAAAACAAAAACATTAACGGTTTCAACGCGACAACTACTTGTACCGCTGCGGTTATCAATGACAAGATTTCATGTCGTATATTCTTGTCATATGAACCAACGGTCGCGGCGGCACCAGAAACATTGACATTGTATGTATATTATCATGGTGAAAATGATCCCGAAGAAATGAAGGCTTCGGAAAAGATTACCGTTATTTTGGGCGCGGTTGCACCGATACAGGAACAACCAACATATACCCAACCTGAACCGGTATATGATTATGATGACCTTGATGATTACGAAGAACCCGACATTCGTGACGAGATAGAGACTATTGCCCCAAATGATCCGTTTGCTGATGCGGAACCTTTGCCGACACCAACATTTGATATTGAATTACCAAAAATTCAACGCCCCAGCGAATCTTGTTCTGATTTTGCGTTCCCTGGTTATGGTCCAAACGGAACACAAATTGGTTGGATTAAACCGGATGCGGGATCATACTTTTTCTATCCATTTGCCGACAAAGAATGCAAAAATCCAACGGGTATATATAACCCATCCAGTGGAATTATTACCGACATAAACGGCAATGGTAATCGTATTGGAACAGATGCTGAACATATTGGCTATGCCGGCACAACCAGTGGCACACTGCCCGCTTTGTCTGATGCACCAAATTCACGTAGCGCATCAATCCGCGCATCTGAAACCGCCGAAGTATCCATTGGTGGAATGGGACATGTTAATCTAGGTGCACCCCAGGAAGAAGAAGATGTAAAATATGCATCCAGTGGCGAAGTTGTGACTAATACAATTGCATATGACCGCACATTTGTTTTGCGCCAATATAAACCAATTCCGGCGACAATCGTTTCTGATGTTCGTGCCGATCCATCATTATACAAAGACGGTCATTCGTTGCCTGTGCGTGCCACAGTTGACAGAAATGTATATGCTGATAATGGTCGCACCGTTATTATTCCAACGGGAACATTATTATTGGGCTACCTTGATGGAACTATGCCTGGGCCATACACAGCGATTGGTCGTATGGAAATAAAGTGGTATCAGTTTGTTTTGCCAAATGGTGTAGAGTTTAATTTCCAAGGTAACGACCCATTTTCTGGCGATGCCCAAGGGCGCGTTGGTGTTCCCGGGCGTGGCAGCACTGATTATCTGGAACAATTTGTTATGCCAATGCTGACGGCTATTGTGCCGGCTGCGGTTAACATGATTGCCCCCGTTGCCGATAAGTTCGTTAATCAAATTGACTTGGACAACAATACTGTTGTGCAAAGCGGAACCATGCGTTCATCGGAACTCGCAAAGAATGAAATCATTACGGCATGGAATCAAGTCGCACAAAAATTGTTGGTCGATATGATGGACAACACTGTTCCACCGTTTTCAATTCCGGCGGGGACACGTATTACCGTATATTCACCCGCTGACTTACAGGTGACATGCGGTGCCCCAGGCACCAGCAGTAAAAAATGCGCAGTCGCAGACTATAGCCACGACAGACGAGCAACACATCCAAATACAGCAAAACCAAACCCTGATGATGGTTCATGGGTGGGTCAGGCACGTTCATTTGCCTTGGATGAACTTTGTATTCCGCGTGAAAAAGACGGCGTTATGGAAGCAAAACCATATGCCCAGGTTAAAGATGATTTGCAAAAACTGGGGTATTCATACAGCACACTTGTTGCGTATTGCCAGGCAAGTAATTACCAGGCAATAAATAATGCCCGTCAAGCTGCGTTGTATCAGAATCAACAAGACCCAGATAACAAGAACAGTGTTGCCAGTACAGGTGGCAAAGGAACACAAACATATAATGAACAAGTGTTGGGGTTGAAATATAATGAAGACGGCTCTATAAAAGATCCGTTCAAATCAGAAAAGAAACCTGCCGCCACGGCACAACCTGAAACAAATGTTTTGACCTGTGATGGTGGTATTTTGCCGGATCAATATGGTTGCTGTCCAGGCGAAGAATATACAGATATGGGTGACCAAGGATTTAATTGTTGCCCAACAAGTGGTGGCGATTGTTTCCCGCCGATTAACAATTAACAATGGGAAACACACCGATTAACAATAAGCCCGCGAAAGCGGGTTATTTTTTTGTCATGGGGGTATGGTTATGAACACATCATAAACACTGATTACAAAGCGATATAAAAATTCGTGCATTTCATGCGCGTTTTTTTTTATCAAAAAACGCGATTCGAAAACAAAAACAAAAAATCTATATACGAATCGAAAAATCGATTCGCACTTCAACCGATAGTTGTAGTATTTAATTTTGTTCTAATTCAATTCTATAAAGGTATTACAACAAACTTACCAAGGGAGAAAATAAATGACACAAACACAACCCGCTTATGCACCCGAAAAGTTTCAAAACGCTGAACAGTTATGGTTTTGGTTTTTATATTCCAAATCTGTTCAAAATGATTTTAGGAATACGCACCACAATGCCACACGTCGCCCATGCGAATTATTGGATGTAGAAACACTAATAACAAAACTGTATCTGTGCGGGAAACTGGACGAAGAACAATTAACTGTTATGAAAAAGTTTGGCGATCGTCGGCGTGCCCCACACCAATATATTTGGGCGGAAAATCATGCCGCTGATTTATGGCGACGCGCCATGGAAACAATAGAAATTGCTGCCACTGCGCGTGGTTGGATTAACAAATAATAAAATGGGGGAACAAATGATTATTATTGCTTTTTCACATCAAACGTCCAAGATTTTGCCACGCATATTCTGTCGGCGGTTTCGCCACTGTGCACCTATTCTGCGCGATGATAAAAAACTGATTATGTATCAATTTACCAGCATACATAACATCACAAAAATAGAATTACAAAATCGCGACATTTCGATATTGCGCGCACATGGTTGGCGATTCGTATATTTGCCATACGACATACAAAACGACTTTTCAGAACACGCATATTCTTGTGTTGATTTATCAAAGCGCGCACTGGGGATACACAACCGATTTATTCAAACGCCAAACGCGTTATACAAATACATTGCCCCCAAATAAAAAATGCCCAAACGGGCATTTTTTATTTACTCATTTTACGTTTAATCAGATACATTTGCAATATTCCAAACAGGTTCGACACCGTCCAATACAGCACCAATCCCGCCGGCATCCATGCAAACATAACCGTAAATATAATCGGCATCCAACGCATTGCGCGCTGGGTCTGGGCGGCAACATCATTTTTATCTGCTGACTTTTTAACATTTGATTGTAAACGTTGTTGCAACCACATAGAAACGCCCATCAATATTGGCAAAATAAAGTATGGATCCATTATCGCCAAATCTGATATCCACAAGAAGTGTGCATTACGCATTTGAACCGAAATCAACAACGCCTTATACAACGCAAAGAAAATCGGAATCTGAATCAGCATTGGCAAACATCCCGACATGGGTGATGTCTTGTGTGTCTGGTACAGTTTCATCATTTCCATTTGCATACGCTGTTTATCATTTGCATACAGTTTTTGAATCCGTTGCATTTCAGGCTGCATCTTTTGCATTGCTGCCATTGAAGTGTATGATTTGCGTGTCAACGGCCACATCAACAAGCGCAACAAAATGGTCATTATGATAATCGCAACACCATAATTCATAACAATCGCATTGATTGCATTTATCAACCACAACATTGGCATCGCCAAGAACCAAAACCAACCATAATCTATCGTTTTATCAATACCGGAAATATGTTGTTCTGCGCCATGCAAAGCCGAACTATCACGCGGTCCCGCATACAAATATGTTTGAATATCCACGCTTTCGCCCGCGGCAACATTTACCGCACGCGCATTAACATCAGATTGGTAAATGTCCCCATAATTTTGTGCGCGAATCGTTTGATCGGGCACATCAATATCAACAATGGTTTCCCAATATTGATCTGCGAATCCCATAAAACCATTTACAGTTGTGTATGCACGTGGCTTCTTGGCCAACGCACGCCAATCATCATGTTCAATATCCTTGTTGGCATATACAACCAAGCCCGTATAAACACCGGCGGACGAAGTATTATCTTTTTCACGTTGAATCCGCGCGTATGGTGTAAATGAAAAATCTTTTTTCGAATCGTTCTTGATTTCGTCATTAATGATTATCACATAATCATCAACGGCAACCGTCCGATTAAACACAACGCCATCTGTATTGCGCCAAGTATAATTTTCGCCGTTCACCGTCCATATTGTATCCGCGGTTGGCGCAGTTGTCCCAACCCCCATAACACCGATTTCAGCATAGGCATTTTCACCGGACAATAATTTTACAGTTTCATCACTTTTCGCGCTTTCTTGAAAATCTTTCAGACTGACGTTTGATATACGCAATCCTTGGACATTTGCAGTAATTTTATCAGACGCAATTTCCTGGGTCGGAACATTTGACACATCAACAACCGCAATCGTCGCATCGTTTGCCGGTGCCGTATCAGTCTTTTTGCCAAACATGACACCCATTGCCCACCATGCAACAAAGAACACAAGCAACCACCACAAGAAACCGCCCAGTTTACCCTTTTTCGCGGTATTATTTCTGTTCGCGTTCCACGCAGCAAATCCGGAATTATTATTATCTAAATATTGAACCATT
>JAGCOQ010000014.1 GCA_017642625.1 Alphaproteobacteria bacterium
ACAAAGCGCAGAAAACAGGCGAAAAAACGAATCGTTGTCAAAAAATAAATGTTTGATTTTTTATCAAGATTTATTTGCAAATGAAAAATTATCTTATAAATTGTTTTCTGTAATCCAAACGATTGATCCAAACATCAATCAAAACACAGGGGTTGGTTAAATATCTGATTAAAAAAAGACTGATATGAAACCAACACAACCGCGAGAGAGATATAAATAGTAGGGCAAACATAAACACTAAATTTTTTCAAAAACGGAAAAATTTGGCGTTTATGTGCAGGTGACTTTTATACTCACTTTCGCACGGGCAGGAAACTCTTTTAGGGAAGGAAAGGAGAAACGATATGCAGGCAGCGGCAACAAAACAAATGACTAACTTGGAAGTTATCAAGGGGGCCATCGCCGCAAAAATGGATTCTGCTAGTTTCGCTTCTTGGATTGCGCCACTTGATTTTCAAATTGTTGATAACACATTGGTGTTGGCTGCCCAGAATCAGTTCTCGGTTGACTTTATTAAATCTGTGCACGCAAATGTTTTGTCTGCGGTCGCAAGTGAATATGGTTTAGCATTAAATATATGTGTGCGTGGTGCATCTAAAACACAAATTGCAAATGACAATTCAGTTCAGAAATATACACCGGCGCAAACCGCGTGTGATATATGTGCGTTTGATGCATTCGTATCATGTGCGGAAAACACTTTCGTTTTGTCGGCGTGTAAAAAGGTTGCGGCGGGTTCTGTTTCTTTCAGCCCGCTGTTTATTTACGGTGCACCGGGTTGTGGTAAGACATTGTTAGCCAAATGCATTCGTGATGCGTCTGCGGGTCGCACAGTCATGATGACGGGCGGTGGATTTGTTTCTGAATTCACACGCAGTTTGCGCGACGGCAAGATTTTTGCATTCAAAGATTTTTGCCGTAACTGTGATACCTTTATACTTGATGATGTGAATGCCTTGGCGGGCAAACGCGCAACAATGGACGAATTTATGCAGTTGGTTATTGACTTACGTAATGCCGGCAAGAATATTGTTTTGACGTCCACAACAACACCAAACAATTTGACTGGTTTTGATCGTCGCGCACAATCGTTATTTGCATCTGGCTTGGTTGCGGATGTTGTTGCACCAACAGATGATGTAAAACGTGTAATCTTGATGCGTGCAGGGGTGCCAACCGATATTGCAGCTGCGCTGGCGGGTCGTATTGCAGCGGACGGTCACATGGTTGCCGGTGTTGCCACCAAGATAAAGGCGTTTGCCGAACTTATGAACACAAACATAACAATGGATGTTGCGGAACATTTGTTGGCAGACACATTAAAGAAATCAAAAACACCGATCGCAATGGTTCGTGATATGTGCGATAAATTGGGTGTTTCGTATGATGCGGTTTGTGGTTCGGGTCGCAATCGTTCATTGGTCTTGGCACGTCAAACAATGATGGTTGTATTAAAGGGTGCAACAAAATTATCTTTGTCGGAAATTGGTGGGTATGTTGGTGGTCGCGATCATGCAACGGTTATGTATGCGATAAAGCAGATTGAAAAGCAATTATCATCTGATTTGGTATTAAGTGCACAAATAAATGACATGATTGCAGAATATAAGTAAGGGATTTTTGTTCTTGTTTTGGTTGTTGTTGTAAAAATCCGGCGTTTGCCGGATTTTTATTTTAGTTTCTGTTTGGTTTCTGGGACGAAATATGATAAAATATAGTAAAAGTGTAATTCCGATCTAAAAGGGGAGGGGAATATCATGAAGAAATTGTTGATGGTAATTTTGGCGTTTGTTGGCATAACCAGTACTGCATTGGCAGAACCTAAAGTATACGAAAGCGAAACGGATTCAAGTATTGTATGTGCTAGGGTAGATATCAAGAACGAGGTTAGTGACAAACTAGAAAAAAATTTTAATGGCGATTTGTTCGCAAGAATATATTTTGATACCAATAAGGCAGAACCATATGAAGGTTGCGAGAAACGTTACAAAGAAATAGCTGAGAACTTGTCAAAACGAAAAGATGAAATTGAACAAGTGGTCTTTATTGGTATGGCAAGTCGTGTAGGAGATGTTGATCATAATACAAATTTGGCTATGGATCGTGCAGATTATGTATGGTCGGTTTTTGAAGGATCCAATTGGGGGGATGCTGAAGATGCGTTCCTCAAAATAGGCGAAGAGTATGTGGCTGGGTCCGCAGATGCGTTCGGAGATGATGATAAAAATGATCCAGAACATCGTTCCGTGGACATTTATGTATTATATAGATTGCCCGTATGTACACAAGATACGGCAGACTACATTGCGAACATCAAGGAAAAGTTGCAAGATTTTACTGGACCAGACAAGACGACGATTGATGATACAATTGCCAAATTAGAAGAACTTTGTAAAGGAAAGGTTTTGTACGCATCTGGTGCCGAAGAGTTTAATAAGAATTTCGCATTGTTGGTTAATTTGGTCGCAAAGGTTTATGAGGAAAACAAAGATGTGCCAGTTACAGATGACGATGTTAAACAAGGAAAAGTGAAAATTGCTTATCAAAACCTGAATACGTTGCGTGGTAGATTGGGTTTGAAGAGGTCGGTGTGGAGAAATAGAGAAGGTAAGTTCAATACGGCGCGTCTTGCATCTGATTCTATTGCGGGTGTTGTGTTGGGGACCGCCGGCGGTTTGATAACCAGTCACTTGGTTAAAAAGAATCAGGTAAAGAAAGGATTCGAAGATATTCAATGCACAATCGGTGGTCAAAAGGTTGCCGAATGGGGTGATGAATTTACGGTTGGAATTCGCTAATTAAAACCGCCCGTTTGGGCGGTTTTTTTAAACAAACAAATCCTTTACAAACTGGGCGTGTTCGGTAATGAACCGGAAACGGAACTCTGGCTTTTTACCCATAAGTTCGGAAACGATCGTGCGCGTTTTTTCCGTATCTTCCATTCCGTCATCTGTTTTCGGTGGCAAATCAACACGGATTAAACGGCGCGTCTTTGGCGACATGGTGGTTTCCTTTAATTGATTAGGCATCATTTCACCAAGCCCTTTGAATCGCGAAATCTCAACCCGCTTGTTTTTGTATTTACCGTTCTTTAATTCTTCTAATTCTTCGTCGGAATCAACATAAATCGATTCGGTACCACAGGTCAGTTTATAAAGCGGCGGGCAAGACAGATACAAATGCCCCCCATAAATCAGTTGTGGCATATACTGATAGAAAAACGCCATCAGCAGAGATGCAATATGCGAACCGTCAACGTCGGCATCAGTCATGACGATTATTTTTTCATAACGCAATTTTGTGTCGTCCCAATCCTTCGCTGTTCCAGCACCGATAATATCGATAAGTTCATTCAATTCCTTGTTCGCATTAAAACGCTCGTCGGAATTGGACATAACATTTAACACCTTGCCCCGCAAAGGCATAATTGCCTGGGTTGCACGATCGCGTGCCTGTTTCGCGGTGCCACCAGCGGATTCGCCCTCAACAATAAACAGTTCAGTTCCGTCAACACCGTGTTTGGAACAGTCCGCCAACTTCGCCGGCATACGTGCGCGCTTGGTCGGGGTTTTGCGGGCGATTTCCTTTACCTGTTTCGTTTTGATGCGGGCATTCGCCAAATTGATTACAAAATCCAGAATGGCATTTGCGGTCTTGGGGTCCGATGCCAAAAACATTTCCCATGGGTCGCGTAGCGCGTTTTCGGTATAACGCGCGATTTCGGGGTTGGATAATTTTTCCTTGGTCTGACCCAAAAATTGCGGCGTTTTATAGAACACAGAAACAATCGCCGCAACAGAATCAAAAACATCTTCGCCGATGATGTTGGCAGCGGCCTTGTTATTAACCTTTTCCCCGTATGCCTTGATTCCTTTGGTAATTGCAGATTTAAATCCGGATTCATGGGTGCCACCGTCAATGGTCGCAATCGTGTTGCAATATGATGCAAAGAACCCATCGTCAGATGCCGCACCGTTTTCATCGGTCAATATGGTAAGCGCCCATTCAACACGACCGGTGTCATCTGGGAAATCAACAGTGCCACTGAATATACGGGGCAAAATCTTTGGCGACGCATCGGTTTTTTCCGCCAAGAAGTCCGCAACACCATTTGCATAGTAAAATGTTGTGGTGGCGGGTATTCCCATGTCGTCGGTCAACAAAGACGGATTGCACCGCCAATCAATTTTGACGCCGCGCGACAGAAACGCCTTGGCACGCGCCATACGATAAATCTTGATAGGTTTGAATACCGCGTTTGCGCCGAAAATATCGTCGTCCAATGTAAAGCGGATTTTCGTGCCATGTGCCTTGGTCGCGGTGCCACGACTTATCGGGCTGGTTGCGATACCGCGGGAAAAGGTTTGGTGCCATTCATAGCCGTCGCGTGAAATAGTTACAATCATTTCAGATGACAACGCGTTCACAACCGCAGAACCCACACCGTGCAGACCACCACTGGTCTTGTACACATTATTGTTAAACTTACCGCCCGAATGCAGGGTGGTTAAAATAACCTCCAACGCGGATTTGCCAGGGTATTTTGGGTGTTCATCAACTGGAATACCACGACCGTCGTCGGTAATTTCAATAGTTTTCGCGTCAATCAGTTCCACAGATATTTTCTTGGCAAAACCGGCGACCGCTTCGTCAATGGAATTGTCCAAGATTTCGACCGGCAAATGATGCCACGCCTTTTCATCTGTGCCACCAATATACATGCCGGGGCGCAGACGAACAGGTTCCAGCCCCTCAAGGACCTGGATATCAGACGCGTCATATGTGTGTGTATTCTTTTCAACCATAACGCCTATATTATTAGAACATTATTTGATTTTGTGCAAACGAAAAAATTGCATTTTTGGCTAATATTTGGGCTTTTTTATTGGGGCGGGGGGCTTGATTTTATCGTTTTATGCTCTATATTTTAGGCTAAGAAAGATTTACGGACGTAAAAAATGAACAAAAATCCATACGAAGTTTTGGGTGTGGCGCGTGACGCGTCGGACGCTGATATCAAGCGGGCTTACCATAAATTAGTGCTGAAATACCATCCGGATAAAAATCCGGGGGATAAAACCGCTGAAGAAAAGTTCAAGGAAGTCAATAACGCCTTTGATATTTTAAAAGACCCACAAAAACGTGCGGCATATGACCGTTTTGGTGATGCGGCGTTTGCCGGTGGTAACGGCGCGTCGGCGGGTGCGGGATTTGGTGGCAACCCATTTGGTGATGGTGCATTTCACTTTGGTATGGGTGGTGGCGCCGGCATGGATGATATTTTACGCGAAGCAATGCGTGGTTTCGGATTTGATATGGGCGGTGGTCGCGGGGCGGCACAAAATCGTGCTGGACGCGATTTGTTGGACGAAGTGGTAATTGATTTGAAAGATGCTTATTTCGGCACAACCCATACCGTCAATTTTTCCAGCAAGGTTGCATGTGATAAATGTAATGGTTATGGCACCGCGGATGGCAAGCCGGCACCAACATGCACGCGTTGTGGCGGAACAGGCTATGTTCACGCACGCCAAGGATTCTTTGCCATGGAAACGCCATGTCCAGAATGTAATGGTCTGGGGCACAAGATTGATAAAAAATGTACTGCGTGCGACGGAACGGGGGCAACCCATAAATCGCGCAGTATTGATGTAAAGATTCCAGCGGGTATCGAAGATGGTGCGCGTTTGCGTTTGGCAGGTCAAGGCGAAGCGGGTGCCAATGGGGCCCAATCGGGAGATTTCTATTTAGATGTTCGTATTCGTCCGGACAAACGTTTTGCACGAAATGGCGCGGACTTGATTACACGCGCGGATGTTCCGTTTACAACACTTGCGCTGGGTGGTGAAATAGAGATTGAAACAATTGACGACAAAAAATTGTCAGTCAAGGTTCCAGCGGGAACACAGGTTGGCGAAAAACTACGTGTGCGTGGTCATGGTATGCCGACAGGTCGCAGAAGCGATTCGTATGGTGATTTGTATATTGATATTGCAATAACAATCCCAAGCAAACTTACCGAAAAACAGAAAAAGATTTTAACTGAATTTGCCGAAACAAAATCAGCAAAGAAAGGTTGGTTTTAAAGTTCAAATATAACAAAGTAGTGCCAGCGAAACGCTGGCACACATTATTTGAACTTTCCACTTTGTACTTTGAACTATAAAAATGCGCTATATACAGAAATCGGTGTATATAGCGCGTTTTTTGTATTGTGTTTTTAATTATTTCTTTTTTGCTTTTTTCAGTTTGTCAGCAAAGGTCAATGTGTATTGTGTTGCAGACCAAACAGATGCCAACAACGAAATCCACAAACCGATAATTCCAATCTGTGATAACAAGTTCATCGCAATCAGATAATTTTTAGAAATTGTTTCTGGGGTGACCAATGTGCTTAACGCAAACAGACCCAAAAATGCGACAGCGGTTATCATTTGGAATGTTGTTTTAACCTTGCCCATAGAGAAACGTGCCTTTGGTACCGGCATTTCGATTTTCTGTGTGCCCAAGAATTCGCGCAGGCCACTTACATACAATTCGCGGGCGACCAAGATAATTACTGGAACAACAATGAACCAAACCGGCATCATCACGGTCAGCATAATCAATGTATTCACGACCAGCAATTTATCGCCGATATGATCCATTACGCCACCGATTTTTGTGCATACATCATATTTGCGTGCCAGATATCCGTCAAAGAAATCGCTTAATGCCGCCACAACGAACAATATCAACGACGTCCAATACATTTGGAACATTAATGTTGGTATAATCGCAAATGACGCAAAGATGCGAAATGCGGACAAGAAATTAACAAAGAACTTCATATTTTTTCTCCTTTATTTATAGAACGACCTTATTATAACACTTCTGAATGGAAATATGCATATATTTTTTTTGCGCCCGTCTCGCCTAATTCGGGAACATGGCGCAGGGCATCCATATCTGCATCCATAATTGCACGAACCGAACCAAAGTGGGTAAGCAACAAGTGTTTACGCTTTGGACCAATGCCGTCAATTTCGTCCAGAACAGAAGCAGTCATTTTCTTGGCGCGTGTTGTGCGGTGATATGTGATTACAAACCTGTGCGCTTCGTCACGAACAGCACGCAACATCAAGAATAGTGGTGAATCTTTTGGCATATCGCGATAAATGGAACCGTCCGGCATAATAAAGTGTTCATCACCATTGCGGACTTCGCCCTTGGTCACCCCCAGAATGTGAATATCTGGGGCAACTTTGTGCGCGATATTCCATTGTGCCACGCCACCATCAACAATTATTAAATCCATTTTTGGACCACGCGCAACGGCACGCGAAACAAATTCTTCCATCATGGCGATATCGTTGCCGGCGCGTTTTTTATCATTTAATTTGAAATGGCGATAGCCTGATTTTTCAAAACCGTCATGACCGAAAGTTATCATTGCGCCAACTGGATTTGTGCCGAACAAATGAGAGTTATCAAACACACCAACAAGCCCCAATTTTATGCCCAGCCATTTTTCCAATTCTGATACATTTTTATCCCAATTTGAATTCGCGCTATGTGCACGATTCCGGCGCATACCGCGATTTGATGTTCCGGTAAGTGCCGCAATTTTATCGCGACAAATTGCCGCATTTTCAAAATCCATTGATGCGGAATATTTTTGCATTTCGCGCTTCAGATCGGCAATGATTGGTTCACTGTCGCCGGTCAAGATTCTTCGTGCCAACGATACGCGTTCATTATAATCATTTTGTGCGATTGTGCATGGGGCGCTGCAACGACCAATTTGATAAAGCAAACATGGGCGTGCGCGATTACGCATAAATGTGTCGGTGCATGTGCGCAGACCACAAACTTTTTGAATTGTCTTGATTGATGCGTTCAATGCGGAAACGGACGGATAGGGTCCAAAAACATCACGCCGTTGGGTAATTTTACCACGAAACTTCATCAGGCGCGGATATTTAGAATTGGTCAGCGCAATCATGGGATACATTTTCCCATCGGTCAGCATAATGTTATATTTCGGTTTTTGGGTCTTAATCAGTTCCTGTTCCCGAATAAGTGCGTCCGATTCCGTCGGAACGATTTCCCATTCAACCCGTGCGACCAGCGTCCGCATGATTTGTTTGTGTGGTTCCAATTTTGATATGTCCAGATACTGTTTAAGGCGGGAATTAAGGTTTTTTGCCTTGCCCACGTAAAGCAGGTTCCCATCCCGATCATACATTTTATAGACACCAGGGGAACGCGGACTGTTTTCAATTAAATCTGAAAATTGAATATTCATAATCTTTATGATAGAATAATATAAAGAAAAATCAAATGGGGGTAAATATGAAACAAGAATCTGGACGTTCAATGATTGAAATGTTGGGCGTATTGGCAATTATGGGCGTTATAACCGTTGGCGCAATCGCAATGATTTCAACGGCTATGCGGACACAGAAACACAACACAACAAATGACGACGTTGCCCAAATTGTGCTGGGTGTGCGCCAGTTGTTGGGCGAATATGACGACTTTTCAAATATTGATAACACAACAATATTTGGTGCAATCGGCATGTCCAGCAAGAATCCATATGGTGGGTCATACACAATATCTGTAAATCCATCAAATCCACGCCAGTTTATTGTTGGAATTGACGGTCTGTCGCAAACAGATTGTGAATATTTGGCGACCAAGGCGTGGACCGATTCGGTTGGTTATATCACATCAAACCATACCGAAAGTGGTGCGATTGGTAATTGCAAAAACATCAGTGGGAATAATTCTGTTCAGATTATTTTTGGCGACTAGTTTAGTTATTTACGGGGACCGCCATGGCGGAAGTAAAAACAGTTTCGCAAGTTGAAGATGGCACACGGCTTTTGCGGTGGTTCGGACGGCACTTTCCGTCTTTGCCCAATGCCGAGTTTCATAAACTGTGTCGCGGTGGACAAATTCGTGTTAATTCGTCGCGTGTTCGCGGAACCGAGGTTCTGCGTGCCGGTGATGCGATTCGGGTTCCGCCAACAATTTTGGGATATGCATCAGAGAACGCAAAAAAAACTGAAAGTGGGATTAAGTTCTCGCTGACAGATTTGGAACAATTGCGTAAGTGTATAATTCACAGTGATGATGATATTGTCGTGTTTGACAAGCCGGCGGGCTTGGCAGTTCAGGGCGGAACAGGTATTCGTAAATCTATTGATAAAATGGCGGCGGCGTTATTCCCGTATGCCAAGGTGTCGCTGGTTCATCGTTTGGACAGGGAAACCAGTGGCGTATTGGTTGTCGCAAAAAGTCAACGCGCAGCGCAATCATTATCTGCACAATTTCAGTCCAAAGTTGCACACAAAGAATACTTGGCGTTATTAAACGGCGAAGTGAAACAGTCGCATGGTGTAATTGATAACTATATGATCAAGGGTCAAGTTTTTGATTCACCAACACGCTTGAACAATGGCACCGGTCAGCGACCACAACGCGCAATTACGGAATACGAAGTTTTGGGTGTTGCGTCTGGTTGTGTGTCGTGGGTTCTGTTTAAGCCAAAGACAGGGCGCACGCATCAGTTGCGTATACACAGTGCGTTATCACTGAACGCGCCGATTGTGGGTGACGATATTTATGGTCGCGGGCGCAAAATGGACGGTGCGATAACCGCAATGTTGGCGACGAACAATTTGCACTTGTTGGCATACAGTTTGACGTTTCGTCATCCAGCAACGGGTAAGATTGTGACCTTTTATGCAAGGGTTCCGGACTTTATGCAACCAGTGATAAAGTTGTTGGAATTAAAATTACCGCAATAGGTTGTGATTAAATGGCACGAAGAAAGAAAAGAACATTTTTAATAGTGTTACGATTAATCGGGCTGTTCATTGGTGGAATGGCGGTGGCGATTTTTGTCGCGTTAAATAATGTAAGTTTGGAAACCCTGCGGGGCAGTATTTTAAATGTTATGCGTGATGCAACCGGATTGCCGGTCGAAATAGACGGTGCGGTGTCGTGGAAGTTTTCGTTGCGTCCGAAAATTGAATTGGCGGATGTTCGTGTGCCAAATGCATCTTGGGCAAAAGAAAAATATGGTTTTGATGCAAAAAAAGTTGATGTGACATTAAATCTTATATCACTGTTGCATAATCGTCCAACGATTCAGAATGTAAAGGTGCATGATGCCAAGATTGCTTTGGAACAAAACGAAAACGGCAAATATTCTTTGACCCAGATTGCTGATAAAGAAGCAACAGCGGAAGATGAAGAGGACAAAGAATCAAAGACACCGTCAAAATATCCTTTCCCTGAAATTAGTCTTGGCGGGGTAGAGATTTATAATTTGAACGCGAACTTGATGGGTGAAAAATATTCTATTGAAAACTTTAGTATGCGGTATTTCTTTCACCATGGTAAACGCGAATATTCGGGATGGGTTAAAAAGGGCACAAAAGTATTTCCGTTCGTGGTGTCTTTTTCTGAATACAATTCTGAACGCAAGGTTTATCCGGTAAGTGTTGCATTTACAACTGGGGGAACACCGCTTATTGCCAATGTCGCATTAGAAGGCACCAGCAAGATGCCAATCGATTTTGTGATAAAGGGTGATGTTCCAGACTTTGCAGAGTTTGGTTCTGCCATTGGACGTGATTGGATTGATTTGCCGCCAATGGTTGTAAACGCATCGGGTGGTTTGGGAAATAAAAAAATCACTTTGCGTAAATCGTCAATCGCAGTGCATGGTATCAATGTTGATGTGTCGGGCGAATATAATTGGTCAAAATCTATCCCCAGCATAAATGCCAATATAAGTTCCGGTGATGTTTCGTTGATAAAATTGTTTCCCAATATGTATAGTGGCAACTGGGTGCACCCAAAACGCGATTTGAATGTGTTCAAAGATATTCCATTGTATGGTAAAGAAATGAACCAAATGAATTTGAATTTGCGTATCAAATTAAATTCATTAACCGTCTATCGTAATTTGGTATTAAGGAATCTGGATTTGCAATTCAATGTTGTCGATAAAAATGGACGCATTGATTTAGCAACTGGAATCGCAGATGGTAATTTCAAACTTGCGTCTGATTTTGATGTATCTGCGGACGGTATGATAAATGGTCAATTCGCCATCAATGCCAAGAATGTTTATGTTGGCAAGTTGATGGAAGAAATAAGGGTTAACAACTTTATTTCCGATTTGCCTGTGAATATCCAGATTTATGCCATGGCACATGGACGTAATTTGTCCGAGATAATGAAAACAATAACGGGACCAGTGCAGATAAAATCAAGCGATATTGGTTATGCGCATTCTGATTTGGTCACATACATGTATGGCAAAGATATGTTGACCACTTTGCGTCAGAGTATCCAAGATGCATTTACATCAGACAAGAAACATGACCAAATAAAAATATCTTGTGTGGCGGTTAATACGAAATTAAGAAATGGCTTGGCAGAAACACAAAATGGTGTGGCGGTTGAAACAAATGCGATAAACGCGCGCCTTGCGGGTAGTTTGGATTTGGGCAAAGAAAAGATTGAGTTGGCATTGACGACGGTGCCGGTGCGTGGCCTTAAAATATCGCTTACTGGAAACGTTGTTAATTCGGTCGAGATAACCGGTAATCTTGCAGAACCAGATGTCCAAATAAGCGGTCTGTCGGTCGCTGGTAAGGTTGCGTCGGCAACGGGTCTTGGTCTGTTGCTGGCACCGTTTACCGGTGGTATAAGTTTGGTTGCTGGGGCAGGTCTTGGGTTGGTCGCTGGCGACTTGTTGGAAAACTGGTTGGCGGATGATGATCCGTGCAAGACCGCAATGAAGCATGGCGCACCACCGCGTCGTGATGATCCGGAATGGATGCATATACCAATGTCAGAATTGTTGGACGGTGTGTTTAATGAAAACAAGGTTGTGGAGTAAGAAGAAATGTTCTATTGGATAAATCTGATTCAGATACTGCTTATTATTGCGCTTATATGGTTTTTCTATAAGACATTTATTAAAAACACTTCGTCTGAAAAATTAGTTCGCGGTTTGTTGGGACTGGCGTTATTGTGGGGGTTGGGTTTCACAATGTCGTGGGCGCACCTTGATTTGTTGGGACGTTTCTTTCATTGGACAGCGCTGTTTTTATCAATCAGTTTGATTGTTATTTTTCAACCAGAATTGCGAAAGTTCTTTGCTTTGATGGGTAATATGGAACAGTGGCGTCAGGTGTTAAGCAAGGGGCGGACGCAACAACAAGACAACAAATCTTTGGACGCGATTGTGTCTGCAGTTGAATATATGTCGCAAAAACATACAGGGGCATTGATTGTCTTTCCTCGTTCACTGGACGAAAGTGCGATTGAAAAGAAAGGCATAGATATTGATGCGAAAATAACAAGCGAGTTATTGCTGACTATATTCTTTAACAAGACACCGTTGCACGATGGGGCGGTTATCATTTCGCGTAATCGTATTGCGTATGCTGGGGCAATATTGCCGTTGTCGCAAAACAACTTGAATTGGAAATATGGAACGCGTCACCGCGCGGCACTGGGATTGTCCGAAGTTTCCGGTGCGACAATATTGGTCGTTTCCGAGGAATCTGGGGACATATCTATCGCGGAACGCGGTAAGTTCACCAAGTATGACGATATCCAAAAATTGCGCGCTAAACTTATGAAAGTTTTAGATAAATAAGCGAATATCGCTATATTACAAATATAATATTTCGTCAACAAAATCGTTCTTGCACCGAATCGGCATTTTTTGATAAAGTAAATCCCAAGAGGGATGTAGACGAAAATAATTAGGAGCATATAAAATGGAATTTTCGGTATTTCGTCAGGTTTTAATTCGTGCGCTGGGGCATATGCAATCTATCGTGGAAAAACGCGCGACTCTGCCAATTTTGATGAATGTTAAAATAGAAGTGGCAGATGATTTGGTGCTGTCTGCGACCAATGTTGATTTGGAATTGGTTGAGCATGTTGCCGCCGATATCACATTGGGTGGCAAAACAACGGTGCCGGTCCAGATGCTTTACGATATTGTCCGTAAATTGCCAGATGATGCTGAAATAAGTTTCAAACAATCGGGTGACCAGTTGGTTGTGTCGTCTGGTCGTGCGGTGTTCCGTTTGCCGACTTTGCCGGCGGAAAACTTCCCAGCCATGGCGGGCAGTAATTTGACCACAAAGTTCCAAATGACAACTGGTGATTTGGCACATCTTATTAATCAAACAAAGTTCGCGATTCCAACTGATGATGTTCGTTATCATTTGGGCGGTATCTTCTTCCATATTTCAGAAGAGGGCAAATCCAAAATGCTTACCGCGGTCGCAACCGACGCGCAGCGTATGGCGTTGTGTGCAATGGCGGCACCTGCGGGCAGTGTCGAAATGCCGTCTGTTATTTTGCCGCGTCGCGTGATTGGTGAATTGTCCAAGTTGTTAGAAGATGCAACGGTTGATGATGTTATGGTTGAATTGTCTGATACCAAGGCACGTTTTGTTGTTGGTCCTGCCACACTTACCAGCAAATTGGTTGATGCACAATATCCAAACTATCGCGTCGTTATTCCAAAGGGCAACGACAAGATTGCAATTTTGGACAGAAAGCAATTTGTGAACGCGGTGGACTTGGTTTCCGTTGCGTCGGTTGATAAAACAAAATCTGTTCAATTAACATATTCTATGAACAAGTTGGTTATCAATGCGTCCAGCCCAGATGCCGGAACCGCAACCCAAGAATTAGATGTTGAATACAATGGCGACAATTCGTTCACGATTGTGTTTAATGTAAAGTTCTTGCTGGATGTCGCCGGTCAGGTAGAGGGTGAGAAGTTCCAAATGGAAATGCAGGATCCATTATCGCCAACAATCATTAAATCAACAGAAAAGAAAACCGATTCGTTGTTCGTGTTGATGCCAATGCGTATGTAATCGGCGTATGATGATGAAATTGCCCCACGAAATGTGGGGCTTTTTATTAAAAAAATGTTGATTTTATAACCCAAGATTTTATAATTGTCGCGTTATTTTTAAGCAAAGAGGTATTACAATGGCATCATACATTGCAAACGATATGCGTGTTGGTTGGGTTATTTCCCACAACGGAAAACGTTATTCGGTCACATCTATTACCAAGGTTAAACCGGGCAAAGGTGGCGCATTTGTTCAGGCGGATTTGCGTGACATTGATTCTGGAAACAAGGGTGGCGATCGTTGGCGTGCCGAAGACAAGGTTGAAAAATTGATGGTCGAAGATTTCGATTGCCAATATTTGTATTCGGACGGCACAGATGCATTCTTTATGAATCTGTCGGACTATGAACAATTCACTATGCCGGTTGATTCTTTGGGTGAACAGATGAAGTTCTTGGCACCTGAAATGACGGTCAAAGCGAACTTTGTCGAAGGGCATCCGGTTTCTATTTCATTGCCAAAGACAGTTATCGCAACCGTCGTTGAAACAGAACCTGCATTAAAGGGTCAGACCGTTTCATCATCTGGTGGTAAGCCGGCGATTTTGGATAACGGTGTTCGTGTCCAGGTTCCATTGTTCATCGAACAAGATGAAAAAATCGTCGTTAATACTGAAACTTTGGAATACGTTGAACGAGCAAAATAAATTGTAAAAATTGTGATAAAAAAATGCCGGCATTTGCCGGCTTTTTTTTATATTTTTAACGCGGTCAAAAATCGCTTTTTTGCCGGTGTAATGCGAAACGATTCGTTTGCTTTTTGAATCGTTTTATTGTGGGTCCAAGTATCCAATTTTTTATTTTCAATAATACTGATTACATCATCCCAATTTTTCGCAAGTGCCGTCGCGAAATACCAAGCGCGCATCATGTTTATGTAATATTCGCTGCTTGCCACAGAAACAACCATGTTGGCGTATTTTGAATCAAAATTGTCGCCCAGATAAAATCGCATCAATAATCCAATCGCAAAGCGAACAGAATATGTGTGTTTTGATTTTATCCATTTAAGAATATGCGGTAAAAGTTTATCTAGATTTTTAGAAAAAGTTTTTGGTATTAACTGGTCGCATGTAGCCCAATTGTCTATATACGGCAAAAATGCATCAACCATTTTGACGCATTTTTCAAAGTCGCGAATGTCGGAAAGTATAAATGCGTGAATCTGATTTTCTTCGAAATATTTATGTGGTAATTCGCTTAAAAATTTGTTGGGGTTGGAAATTGTCTTGGCATATTTGCGTAAATCAGGGGTGCGGACACCGATAACTTTTTGTTGGGTGCTGGTCGGCATCAAACTTGCATTGAACTTTGCAAATTTTTCATCACGCATACCGAATAAGTCAGATACAATTTTGCTTGGCATATCAGATTTTGTTTTTTGATCCCATTATGTGCGTAATTTCGTCAATGCATACGGCGATCATATTCGCAATCGCAGGCGAAAGGTATTCGCGTGGATTAAATTCAGCCGGATTTTGTTTCAGTGTTTCGCGAACACCGGCGGTAAATGCCAATCTTAAATCGCTGTCCACGTTGATTTTACAAATGTTTGTTTTTGCCGCGCGTTTCAACTGAACCGCATCAATTCCGCGGGCGCCGCGTAATTTTCCGCCATTGTGATTTATTGTATCGACATATGCTGGTGGCACGCTGGATGCGCCATGCAAAACCAACGGAAAATCAGGCAGTTGCTTTGCAATTTGGCTTAATATATCAAAACGCAGGGATTCGTCGTCGGATTTGCGTTTGTATGCGCCGTGGCTGGTTCCGATGGCGATTGCCAGTGAATCAACGCCGGTGCGTTTTACAAATTCGATAACATCTGCGGGGCGTGTATAAGATGATTTTTCTGACTTGGTATTTTCATCTTCGATTCCGGCAAGGGTGCCCAGTTCCGCCTCTACTGACACATTGTGGCGGTGGGCATACTTTGCGACTTCGTGGGATAACTTTATATTTTCTTTAAAGGACAGGTTGGACGCGTCAATCATAACGGATGAAAAACCCAATTCTATCGCGTGAATACAGGCGTCCAGCGAATGCCCATGATCCAAATGCAGTGCAATCTGATCGGATGGGGAAATACATGCGCCGGCAATTAAACCCAACAACATATCGTCGCCCATATACTTTATGGCGGATTCCGAGGCAGCCAAAATAACCGGACTGTGTGTTTTACGTGCCGCCGTCAAAATAGCGGTCAACGTTTCCATGTTGTAAAAATTGAACGCTGGAACGGCATAGTGACCCGCAATCGCATTGGCAAACATTTTTTCTGTATTAACCAAACCAAAGTCAGAATATTTCATAATTATCCCCTTTGCTTAAGATTATAGCATATTTTGGGCAAAGTGGGGGATTTTTTGTGATGCTTGACAACGGGGCAATTTGTGCAACAATTAGATTGTCGAATCGGGGGCGCGCAGAGAGAACCGGCTTTTAACAAGGGGCTTTGTTATGAAGAAAGTATTGGTTTTAATGTTTGCGCTGGCTGCGTTGGCGGGTTGTGCGTATGATTATTATCGTGGTGATGTTCGCTATGTCCAAGATGGCGACGATTGCATCTTTTACCATGATGAATATGGTCACCACTATACAAACGACATCAAACGTTTGAACACAGACAAACGTGTTGTGTATCGTAACACATCTTGTGCAGATTTGTTTGCACGCGACAATGGTGGTGTTGCACCACGTCCAAATCGCGCTGTTTTGACACGTGCGGCACAACCGACATCTTCCTGTGGTTGTAATGCATGCGCAAAATCGCAACATTATGTCATTGTTCCTGCTATGTAGGGTTAATGAAATAAATATAAAAAGGCACCATTTTTGGTGCTTTTTTATTTGAATAGTCGTCTTTTTTATGATAAAATTACATTACAAGAAAATACAAAAGGGTATTCCTATGAAAAAGATTATGAATAAAATTAATTTTGCAATGATTGCGGCAATGACTGCTTTTCCGGCGATTGCAGCGAATGGGGGCAGCGCTAGTGGGGGTATAAACGGTGAAGCGATTTGTACATTGGTTAAACAATTGGCAGAAGTGTTCAAGATGTTGCGTGTGTTCGCGTTCATTGGCGCAGCGTTTATGATTGCTGGTTGGGCATGGGGATATATTTCTAAGGGTGCCATAGGCGATGGTAAGGGTAGTTCTTTGGATGAATTGAAAAACAAGGGAACTGCTTTGATCGTTGGCTTTGTGCTATTGTTTGCTATCGGTTTGATATTCAGTTTCTTGGTAAGCGTATCACAGGGTAAGTATGATTTCTGTTCGGACCTTGGTACTTACTTTAATTAATAGATGCCTTATCAAAACAAAATTAAAACGCGGTCGAATGACCGCGTTTTTTATAATCAAATTTGCTGACTATTTATCTTCTACATTTGCCAAAGAAAACAGAACAGACGAGATAAGCGATTGATAGGGGACATGTTGTTGTTCCGCCAGTTGTTTAATCTTGTCCAGAACGGGCTTTGGAATACGCATATTGATGACACAATCGGACTTGTTAAAGGTCTTGTACGCGGCATATTCGCGCAGCAAGGCATCTATGTTCATAATGAATAATTGTTGCATAACATTTGGCATGGACACACCCCTATACAATAAACAATACAACCGTGATTACAACTGACTATATCAATGTATTTACACTTGTCAATACAAATATAAATACACTTGTAATTACCGCTGTAATTACGGTTGTGGGGGCGGGTGTAAATCAAAGTTCAAAGTGCAAAGTTCAAATATAAGAAAGTAGTGCCAGCGAAATGCCGGCACATATATCATCTGCACTTTGAACTTTTTAAAATATTGCTTTTTATAAATGGTGTGTTTAAAATGCACTTGTTGTTTATTTCGAAATAACGGAAGGGGAAAATATGCTTAAGAAAATATTTGCGGTGTTCGCGCTTTTTGTCGCTGTCGTTATGCCAGCGCATGCAGAGTTAAAAGTTGATATTGTTGCCGGTGCATTGGAACCGACATCAATCGCGGTTCAGAAATTTGAAACCGGCAAAGGTGTCGTGGACGCTGATGCAAAAATGATACGCGAAGTGGTCGAAGCGGACTTAAAACGCACTGGTTTGTTCCGTATCGTTTCGCACGATGCGTTCCCTGAATATGTAAAAATGGGTGAAATGCCGAACTTTAAATCTTGGATGGCAATCAAGACACAGGTTTTGGTTCAGGCGCGTATGAATGTCGAAGATGCTAATAAATATAAGTTAGAGTTTTTTGTTTGGGATATAAACGGCACCGAACAGATAGAGGCACAAAGTTTGGTGGCGTCCAAGAAGTCGGCGCGCCGTTTGGCACACATTATGGCGGACGCGATTTATGAACGCCTTACTGGTGAGTTGGGTTATTTTGATACCCAAATTGTGTTTATCGCGGAAACCGGTCCAATCCATAACCGCACAAAGCGTATGGCAATTATGGACTATGATGGTTATGGCATGCGCTATTTATCAGATGAAAAGACATTTGTTATGTCGCCGCACTTTTCGCCGAATATGCGGACGGTGGTCTTCTTGTCTTATCGCGATAACGATCCTATGGTTTGGTCGCTGGATTTGGATACCGGTGCACAACGTCGTTTGGGACAGTTTGGTGGCATGAACTTTTCGCCACGTTTTTCACCGGACGGCAAAAAGATTGCGTTGTCATTGGTGAAAAGCGGTATTACACATATATATGAATATGATATGGAAAACAAAACCCTGCGCCAGTTGACGTTTGGTAACTCGATTGATACCAGTCCGTCTTATTCGCCAGATGGTAAAAAGATGGCGTTTAACTCTGATCGTTCAGGTCGTCAACAAATTCATGTCTTGGATTTGGACACCTTGGCGGAAGAACGCATAACATACGGGGCGGGGCGGTATGCGACACCGGCTTGGTCACCGGACGGACAATTTATTGCCTTTACCAAGATAGCCGACGATACTTTCTATGTCGGGATTATGGATCCACGTGGTCGTAATGAAAAGATTTTAGCGGGTGGTTGGTTTATGGAGGCACCGTCATGGGCACCGGGGTCACGTCGTATTGTATACTATGAAACAGAAAAGGCAGACGACGATATTGAACGCATAAGCCATATTCGCAGTGTTGATATAACGGGTCAAAACATTTACGACATTGATTTGCCGGATAATGTGAACGGTCTGGAACCAACGTGGTCGCCACGATTGATGTAAGATCAACTGAAAGGGCGGAGAGAAAATGACGTTTCCCAAGACGGTAAAAGGTTTTTACTGGCTGATTGTGAAAAAGTTCCCATTGTATTTTGGAACATTGTTTTTTGGCGGAATATTGATGTCGGTCTTGCACATGTTGATAAGGCCGATTACCAACAAAATGGTTTTCTCCATTTTTGATAACAACAATATGTATAATGTCAAATTTGTTATATATGTTGTTTCAGCTGTATTGTTTTTGTACCTTATTGAAACTGTAACGGGTATTGTAATGTCTGTGGCAACTGGGCATTACGAACAACGGGCAAATGCATATAAAAATATGCTATTGTCCGAGCGCATATTTCAAAATGATGGTCAATATTTCATAGATAATCCATCTGGACAACTGTTATCGTGGTGCGAGGATGTTTCAGCACGACAATATACTATGACGGCTCAATTTTGGGCTGATATTATTGGGGTGACTTTGGGTTTTATTGCCATCATAGGGATATTGTTACGTGTCAATATCTGGATCTTGGTAATTACATTGACCAACGGTGTTATTCGGGTTGTATGGCAGTATTTTAAGTTAAAACCAGTAAATAAAACGCGTCGGGAATTTTCGTTGGAAAGTGCCAAGTGGAAAGGTGTTCGTACCGATGGATTGGATAATGCACTAAATGTAAAACAAAATGGCAATGCAGAGTTTGAAGCACAATATGTGTATGAAGCAAGAAAGCCATTGATACAATTAAGACAAAGGTGGGAATATCAAGATAGGTTGCGTTGGGTGCCAACAGGTATCTTATCTGATTTGTGTGGTGTTGGTGTGATTTTGTTGAGTATCGTTTTGGTTGTGCATGGGCAGATGAATGTTTCTGATTTGGCTTTTGTCTTGTCATCTTTTTCCACGATAACGATGGCGTTCACCAATATGAATAAATTGATTCAAAACTATTCCGAAGCATCAGCAATAGCGACGGTCGCATGGGAAAAGATAAATGCACATATAAAAGTTGCAGATATTGAAAATGCGAAAAATATCCGAATTGATAAAGCACCGGCGATTGATTTTGAAAATGTATCTTTTGGTTATGGGTCGCGGGGTGTTTTGAAACAATTCAGTCTGCATATTAACCCCGGCGAAAAAATAGGTTTGGTTGGTTTATCGGGGGCGGGTAAATCAACATTGTGCAGTTTGCTACTTCGTATGTATGATGTTGATGATGGCGCGATTTTGGTGGATGGTGTTGATATTCGTGCGGTAAAACAAGATAGTTTGCGTCAGAATATTTCATATGTTCCACAAGAATCTGTTTTATTTAACCGTTCTATATTGGAAAATATTCGCTATGCCCGACCTCATGCGTCGCGTAATGATGTGATTACGGCGGCAAAACGCGCACATATACATGAATTTATTATGTCGTTGCCAAATGGGTATGACACGCTGGTTGGAAATCGTGGAATCAAATTGTCAGGCGGGCAACGGCAAAGAATTGCGATTGCGCGTGCGTTGCTTAAAAATGCGCCGATTTTGATTTTGGACGAAGCGACATCTGCGCTGGATTCCCAGAACGAGATGTTTATCCAAAAATCGCTAAAAATGGTTATGAACAAAAAGACGACTATTGCGGTGGCGCACCGTTTATCGACACTGCGGAATATGGATCGTATTGTCGTAATGAGTCATGGTCGCATAATAGAGTCCGGCAGTCATGCCGCCTTGCTGCGTCGTGGCGGGGCATATAAGAAACTGTGGGATATGCAGACGAATGGATTTATCGGATGAAGTTAGGTTTAATCGCATGTTTTCTGTTTGTTGTTGGAAATGCGTGTGCAATGCCGGCGACGGTGGATTATGTCTATGACGGGGATACTTTTGCGGCGGTTGCACATATTGATGATGGGGCAGATGTTAATGTGCGGGTTCGTTTAATAAATATAGATACGCCGGAAATGCATGGCGAATGCGACAGCGAAATTCAACGCGCAAACATGGCGCGCGAACGGTTGATGAAATTGGTTCCGCGTGGGACGGTTGTTAATTTAAAGAATATCAAAGATGATAAATATATCGGCCGAATTGATGCCAATGTAATTTTGCCAGATGGGCGCGACGCAGGGCAGGTTTTAATTAATGAAAAACTAGGGCGCGCATACAGCGGTGGCAAACGCAAAAGTTGGTGTGAATAAAAAATCTGGCATTGCCAGATTTTTTATTTTCTTATGCACTGTGGCGGTTTATTGCTTCGGTTATTTCTTCCAGTGATGCATTACATGGCAACATAGGTTCGAAATATATGTTGGCGGTGCCTGCGGTCATTTTGCCATGCTTTGGCCAATAAAGACCTGTATCGGTGCCAACCGGTAAAATCGGTAATCTTAATTCATGTGCCAAGAACAACAGCCCACGACGCAGTGGCTGGCGTGCGCCCGGCTTTACACGTGTCCCTTCGGGAAAGATAACAAGTGTGCGCCCATCCATAATTTTCTTTGCGACATCATGTTCCAATTTTTTCAAATTTGTTTTTCCGCGTGAACGATTGACCGGCAATAAACCCATGCGCCAAAATGCCCAACCGTAAATCGGCAACCACATAATTTCCCGCTTGCAGATAAAAAATGCGTTTGGCACAACATGTGATAAGACGACGATTTCCAACAAAGACATATGCTTTGACGCAACGATAGCCTTGCCGTCAAATCGTGTGTTGCCATTTGGCAACATTGGGATTCCGTTTTCTTCGGTCGCGGGAAAATGCACCTGATACTTTACACCACATATAATTCGCGCCAGTAATGCCAGACCACGTGCACAACTAATTACCAAAAAGCGCGACAGGCGCGCACTGATTAACCCGACAAGCAATATCGGTGCCCATAAAATAAAATGTATGGCTGATGCGATTTTAAAAATAATGGTTCTGAACATTTAACCCTCTTTTATTCCAATCAATGTGACCAAATATTTTATATATTCAGTTGTCCAACGTTCCAATCGTTTTGTTGCCGGCATACCATATAATGTTGCCGGACAAGTGACGATTTCGGTTGTTGGTAATTCGTGCCGTATCAAGTATTCGGCGCGGTTCATATGATCTTCGGTGGTGACGATAACGATTCGGTCAAGCCCCGTTGTTTCAACAATGTTTTTTATTGCCACTGCGTTTTGATATGTTGATCTAGATTCTGATTCAATCAACACCGGATGATCTGCATCAGATGCCGCCGTTTCAGCACCCGCACCAATTATATATACATCAGTATCTGGGAATTGGCGAACCTGACGCATGGCAAATGGAATACGACGGACATCACCGGTCAAGACAAACAAACTGTCGTCTGACATAATTTCACCGCATGTTCTTGGGGCATACGATTTAAACACCATGCCACCAATGACAAACAATCCCAAAACAACAAAAGGGGGAGTTAAAAACTTCATTATTCGTTTCGCAATATTTTTAGTGTTGTGCGACGCGTCATCCATATCGCAAAGATTGTGATTGCAAATGGCATCAGTGCTAAACAAATCCAACCACCACCATTTATCGCCAACATTGCCATTAAACCAACGCGTGCCGAATGGGCAGATGAAATTATAAGTAATAATGCCGGCACCGCAAAAAGAAACCCGACAAAACACGCAACAACGCATATGCGCGAAAC
>JAGCOQ010000101.1 GCA_017642625.1 Alphaproteobacteria bacterium
AACTTATACCGCCCATATCTATCAGTGTGGAACGTGTAATGACAGTACCTGTTGCGATATGTCGCCAATGGCGGTGGATTTGCCACAATTAAGAATAGATAGGGTGGGGCGTTTGCAACAATCTTATATTGTTCGTGGTTTGACGGCAACCCAGTTAAATAACGCACGATTGATATTGACGCGTGATGGCGGGTATAAGGCCGCGTGGGGAACATTAAAGCAATAATTTTATTGTGTGCGAATTGGGGTGCTTTTTGGTGCCCCAATTATATTTTTGTGTTTTAGGAATATATTCTTTTGTGCTAAGGTTTTTCTGTTATGAAAAATCTGGCGCATCTTTTCGTGATTTCTATGTTTTTGGGCGGTATTTCCAACGATGCAAAATCGTTGGACTTGACGGGGAATACGATTAGTGATGCGGATTTTACAGTATACGAAGATATTACAGTTCATGACGGGGTGTTGTTCGAAGCGCACGATATCAAGGTTGTTGATGATTTACATATTTTTAACTTTGGTGAAATAGCGGGCACTGTTAATGTTTGTGCTAATTGCACCGTAGAATTGGAAAATACCGGTGTGTTCGGTGCGAATGTGTCGCTGCAGAGCGGTGCGCATTTTGTCCAAGTTATAAGTTCAAATGCGACCGCCACCGATATTGGATTAAACTCGGGTTTTGATATTGCGGTGCGTGATGCGAACGGGATTGATTTAAATAATATTACGCAACTTG
Source organism: Alphaproteobacteria bacterium (assembly GCA_017642625.1). Next base: position 734 of record JAGCOQ010000101.1, read on the forward strand.
TGGCGCACGCCGATTCGGTCAGTTTTACCAATGCCAGATTTTCCGTCGGAAATATGTCTGATTTTAGTGTGTTGGCAAATATAGATTTGCACGGTGATATTATTTTAAGTTTTGATACCGTGGTTAATCGTCCTGTCCTGTTGTTTTCAAATACAACTGGCGACGGTGTTGTGTATGTTGATTCAAATGCACTGGACGCGTTGCATGCGTTCCAGACATACAAGGTTGATAATGATATCTTTGTTCGATTGGTTCGGTCAACCGACTATGCGCGTATATTGAAAAATGACAAGGGGTGTTTCTTGAACAATTTACGGGCATCTGGGGCGGATAATAAATTGTTTTCTAAACTAGATCGTGCGCAAACGATGAGTGAAATAAACGGTATTTTGTCGGACAGTGTTCGCACCAATCCAATCAAACTGATGGAACCTGTTTCTTTGATGTATTCGCATAAAATGCTGGAATCAATGTATATAGAGCAGGGCGTTGTGTTGGGGCTAAAACCTTTTTCTGTATATTCGTCAGATGTGTCGGTTAGCGGGATTCAACCGAGTATCAAAATAAATCCTTATAATAATTTGCATTTTGAATTATCGGGCTATGTCATGAACATTGACCGTTCAGATGATATTAACGAGTATACCGGTCGGTCTTTTGGTGGCGGTCTGGACGCGCAATATGATGTGGACAAAGATGATTTTGTTCGTGCGCATGTCGGGGCAAACAAAACCTATTTTGATGTTGGGCCGGTATTTAATGGACGCTCTGCAACCAATAATCCAGATGGCACATATTTATATGCGATTGGTGAATATAGCCATCTGTTTAATCTGAGTGGTGGGTATAATATATCACCATTTATAGAGGTTGGTGAAAAGTATATCGGCGTTTTAGACGACAAAGAAACAACATTGTTTGCGGGTGGTGGTGCGGATTTCGGATATAGTTATGAATTTGGTGGTTTGCGTTATGATTATACGGCGCGCGCATTGGTTCAAACCGATAAAACTTTTGGTGTGGGATTGGGTGTGTCCGCATGGTCTATATTTGATGCAGCCGGCGGTGACATGCACATAGCGGCTGTTCATGATGATATTTTCGGATTGTCCTTTAGCGTTTCATTAAATGGACGATTCAGATTTTAATCAACAATTTTTCCACGCAGTGATGCCTTGTTCGCGGCGGTGATTTTTATATTGCTCATTTGTTTTGGTGTGCCGTCTGGTTTCGCAACAATGCACTGTTGCATATATGGTGTGCGATATACCAAATGGCGACCGGTCTTGTCGGGACCTTCACATAAACACATAAGGGTTTTATCAACACAGGATTCATTAAATGCGCGTTGTATTTCATTAAGTTCCGCATCTAAAATCGCCAAGCGTTTTGATTTTATGTTTTCAGGAATCTGATCCGGCATAATCGCCGCCGCTGTATGCGGGCGGGGCGAATACTTGAACGAATAAGAATTGATGTATTTAACGGTTCGTGCGATTTGAAGTGTTTGTTCAAAATCAGAATCTGTTTCGCCAGGGAAACCGACAATAAAATCAGATGATATTTGAATATCTGGACGCGCCTGTTTCAATTTTTTGACAATGCCCATATATTGATCTAAATCGTATGGACGATTCATGCGACGCAGAACATCTGGCGAGCCACTTTGAATCGGCATATTCAAGAACGGCAACAATTTTGGTTCCGTTGCGAACATATCAATCAAATCGTCCGTCATTTCGGTTGGATAACTGGATGTAAAGCGAATACGTTTTACCGTGTCCAGTTTTGCGGCGGCACGAATTAAATCAGACAGACGATACACCTTGCCGTTTTCGTCGGTGTATTTGTATCCATTAACATTTTGACCCAAGAAACATATTTCCACCGCACCAGTATTTGCCGCCAATTGAGCGTCGCGAACACAATCGTCAAAGGCGCGTGATATTTCACGACCGCGGGTATACGGCACAATGCAGTATGTGCAACAATGATTGCAACCCTCCTGTATCGGGACATAGGTCACCAATGGCGACTTTTCCATCTGGGGCATTTCATCAAACTTTTCTAAACCACCCAAATCGATATTTAATAAACGTGTGTCTGGGTTTTCAAATATCTCGGGTAATTTGTGATAACTTTGTGGTCCCAAAACAAAATTCAAATCGGGAACACGGCGGAATGCATCTGCACCGGATTCGCGTGCGACACAACCGACAATGCCCATTATGGCATCGGTTTTTTTAATCAAACGAATACGACCCAACGCAGAATATACTTTATCCGTCGCTTTGGCGCGAACGGCGCATGTGTTCAAAATAATGATGTCTGCATCCGCCACATCATTTGTTTGAACCATACCACGCGCGTTCAGCATGGCGGCAATGCGCCATCCGTCATAGACGTTCATTTGACAACCAAATGTTTGAATAAAGTATTTCTGCATTTGTTATCTTGTTTTCCTGTTTGCAATCAGAACCTTGCGTGTGTTTCGTGTCGCCATTATCGTGCTGTATACAACAGCGCGCATCTTTTTCTTTGCGTTCTTAGAAACATTTGGCAACTGATTTATGGAACTATATATTTGCAACAGAGAGTTCAGCATTTCTGACAAATCTTTTGGTGTGTTTTTGTCCGCTGTTATATCTGGATATGTTAATATAAAGGTCAATGTGTATTTGATACTGGTTAGTTTTTTTGTCGCCTTGTTCCAAAATTTTTCAAGTTTTTCTGAATAATCAGGTTCTGTTGAAGGCATAAAATCCATGGTTTGCAAGATTTGTTTGCCTTGGCGACATCTTTTCATTGCCAATGTTCTTTTGCGTGCATGACGAACAGCAACGGGATTTTTTGTTGGTGCTGTGGTCACTATTTTACATGACACATTTAAAGTTTCTCGTGGTTTTTTAGTTTTTGTGGTGACCACCAGTTGTTGTGTGGTGTTCGACCGTTTTTTTGACGGCATTTTTTGACGTGATTTGCCGGTTTGTGTGCATGTGGCGTCTGGTGCTTGAACCGCGGTTTCTTGTGGTTTTGCACGTTTTACCCGTGTCACAGTGCCGGGGTGTCCTTCTGTGGGTATGTATGTCACACCTGTAATCGCATTATTTACTAGTCTCATTTTTTTACTACCTTCCTTTTATTTTGAATCAATTCTTACTATATAGTGCATGTGTTTGCGATGTTTTAGTTTCGCGCGCAAAAATCGTGTGCGCAACATTCTCTCTCTTTTGTTTATCCATTTAGAATTCGCATAGTGTTGTGCCGCCTTGGCATAAATAGCCGGTTTGCGATATGCATACGAAGCCAACAGGATAAACTTTTCTTGATGAAAAAGATTATATATCTTCTCTATATCTATCTCTGGAATCTCGATTTCGGGCACTGATATTTGTTGTGCCGAAAGCAACGGTGTTAAAATCACAACAGGACATTTAATAATAGACGGAATAGATTCTGTTGGTTGAATCCTGATGTGTTCCATAGATTTTGGCAATGGCAC
>JAGCOQ010000102.1 GCA_017642625.1 Alphaproteobacteria bacterium
GATTTTAAGTGCGATTTATGGTATAATATACAACACTTTGGCACCGATTTATCGGTGCCTTTTTCTTTCCACTTTTTATTTAACCAAAGGATGAATTATGTCACGAGTTTTACAAATTCGTCGCGGCACAACCGCGGAAAACAATAACTTTACCGGATTGGCGGGTGAAATCACATATGATACGACCGCCAAAACAATTCGCGTTCATGACGGGACAACACTGGGCGGTGTTGCATTGGCACGCGCAGACGAAATACCGTCGCCGTCTGATTCTTTTGACATTACAACGGTGCCCGACACCACTTGGGCAGACATTGTCGCACGCGTTGCACCCGCACCGTACACAGTCAAGGCCAGCAGTAATTTAACAATCAGTGGCAACACCTATATTGAATATATCTTTGGCACCGTCACAGCCGAACCGATTTCAATTCGCGCTTATTTGGTGTGCCAATCAGATGCCGCCGGATATGCCGTTGGCGACGAAACAAGTGCGTTTGGAATTGGCGATTATGCGTCCCCATTATTCTATACATACATTGACCAGAACGGGTTGCATGTTCGCACAATGATTGGCAATCAGTCGTTTTGGGTCGCGCACAAAACCACAGGCGTTGCGACAAATATTGCCAACAACGAATGGAAATTAAAAATCCGCATTTATTGTTGAAAATAAAAATAACCTTTGCTATTCTGTCGGCATCAAAAATAACACAAAAGGAAGCACTATGTATGTTTTGTCATTAAACTGCGGTTCTTCATCGCTGAAATACAAATTGTTTGATGCCGACACGAAACAGGTCGTGTTAAGCGGTTTGGCTGAAAAAATCAAGTTGCCAGATTCGGCGATTTCACAAAAATATCCTGATGGACACAAGGTTGAACGCACTGTTCCGATGCGCGATCATGGCGAAGCGTTAAGCGAAGTTATGAAATTGTTGCGCGAAGCGTCCATTGACACCAACGAGATAAAGGGTGTTGGACACCGCGTTCTGTTGGGTGGTGCAGAATTGACCGCATCTTGCGAAATTACTGATGATGTCGTGCGCAAGATTCAAGAATATGCGGAAATCGCACCGTTGCACAATCCACCGGCTTTGGCGGGTATCAATACCGCGTTGCAAATGATGCCAAACGCAAAACAAGTTGCGGTTTTTGACACCGCTTTCCACCAAACTATGCCGGAACATGTTTTCCGTTATGCTGTGCCAGAGGCATGGTATTCACAACTAAAGGTTCGTAAATACGGTTATCATGGCACTTCGCATTTGTATGTTTCAAAACGCGCGGCGGTCTTGCTGGGCAAGCCGGCATCCGAATGCAACCTGATTACAGTCCATTTGGGTTCAGGCGCATCTGTTGCCGCGATAAAGAACGGTAAATGCTTTGACACATCAATGGGATTCACCCCTATTACCGGTTTGGTTATGGGAACACGTCCGGGCAATTTGGATACATCTGCGGTGCTTTATGCAATGGATAAATTGAACCTGACATCCGCCCAGGCAACAACCCACCTTAACAAGGAATCGGGCTTGTTGGGTATGTGCAGTTTTTCCGACCTGCGCGATGTCGAAGGCAACATGGCAACCAACGAAAAATGCCGCTTGGCATTGGAAAAACAAATCTTAAGTGTGCGCCAAACAATCGGTGCATATATGGCAACACTGGACGGCAATGTTGATGCAATCGTATTCACAGCCGGCGGTGGCGAAAACGATGCGTATATGCGCGAACGTTGCTTGGAAAACCTTGAACCAATGGGGATTAAGTTGGACAAGGCGAAAAACGAAAACGCGGTCGGTCGCAAGAATGTTTCCGAAGCAGAAATCAGCACACCCGACAGCCGTATTAAATTGTTTATGATTGCCACAAACGAAGAACTTGTGATTTTGGAAGATACTTTGGCAATTATGAACGGCACATATAATCCAGACCATCTGAAAATGGATTATTCATTCGCAAAATAGTGCTAAAAAACACACACAAAAAATGGTCAAGATGGGCGTATGTCCACCTTGGCTTTTTTTATGCGACATAACAATTGACACGGCGCGCGTAATTTTTTTATAATCGCATTATCAAAGGGGGAAAAGTATTATGAAGAAAGTGATTTTGGGCTTCTTCGTGGCGTTGGTTTTGGCCGGCTGTGGTCAAGTTTACGACCGCGAACCAGTGGGCGTTGGATACGACAACAACGAATTGAAATTAAGCCCTTGTGCATGCATCATGGTGTATCAGGCATAATCACACCAACAGCCCGTTGTTGGTGGCGGAGGGACGACATTGAATTACCCAGACGATTTTAGCACGCGGACCTTTCCGGCTGGCAAAAGCATCGCGTTGTCGCGCGCGATGGGTATCGGAATTATGTCCGCGTTTTTTATTATCGTTTGCTTATGCGGTCTTATTTTGTGGACAATCAATTCGGCACGTGTTGAACCATACGTCTTGGTAAATGGGGGGCTGAACGATCAATGGCGCGTTGTTATGGCGGGCACTGGACGGCCATCTGCAAAAATGACCAGTGAAGAGGTATTACAACAATCTTTACTTTGGAAGTTTACGCAAAATTGGTTCAATATTTCACCCGAGGCCGCGGTAAATCAGGCGATTTGGAACGGCACATGTGAAGAAGAATACTGTGCGTCCGAAGAAAGAGATTCGCACGATTGCGCGATTTTCTGTGCCACGAACAATGATTTATTTAAACGTTTTACATTTACTGTATTGCCGACATATCGCAAGTATGAAGAAGCGAACACAACATGGATGTTGGTTCCTGAATCCATGCGTATTGACCCAATCGGCTATGTTTCCCCCAGTGGCGGAACATGGCAAATTCGTGCAACGGTTTTAATTAACTCGACCAGCGCAATGGACATTGTCGCATTTGCACGGGTTGCACACAGCGACAACGCATATCCCGACACAATGGGATATTACGTTGTGGACTTTAATTCATATCGGATAAGCCAATGAAGAAACTGACTATGGTTCTTTTGGGATTATTGATGGTGGCACTGGTTGTGGCATTACTGTTTTTCGCGTCTGCGATTTATGATACCGCGGCGCGTGAATCTGTGACCCCATACTTTTTCCAAACGAACGAGTTGTCGGTTATGCGCCCTGGGTTACCGGTGCGTGAATCAGAATTGGGCGAAACAGCAATGCGTGAAATGCTGATTAAAAAATATGTGACCGAATACTTCTATGCGATACCAGACGAAGAAAACATCGCCGTTCGAACACAGGCGGGTACCAGTTCTACAATGGCTCTTATGTCCAAGCCAGAGGTTTTTGACGAATGGCTTAATGGCGAAGCGGAAACAATAAAATACTTGGCGAAGCACAAAAAAATGCGGACCGTCGCGGTTGATGGCAGGATATACAAACCCGCCGACAGTGATTACTGGGTTGTCCCATACACCTTATACACATGGGATTATCCAAATGATATGAGCATTAAACCAACCGTTTCGCATGGAACATTATTGATGGATGTTTATTACAGCCCCGGCATCCGCGAAGCATTTAATGGTGAAAAGTTTTTAAAAGCCGTTTATAATCATCACGTCCAAGTGCGTGGAATTGATCCGTCGGCGGCTCTTAAATTCGGGGTAAATTATTTGGAAAACAGACCTAATGATTAAAAAGATTTTATCTTTACTGGTTATTGTGATGATGGGCACCGTTGTTGCGCATGCTGAAAACGATATTGTGTATGACGAAACCCAATTTAATCAAGGTAATGATGATTATGTCTATGACGAAGACCCATTTAATTTTGATAACTTTGCCATCGCAGACAGTGTGAATCCTGACATTACAACCACACCCAATTCTGTTAACCCGGGCAACAGACCCGTCGCGGTAAGCACTTTTGATATTGCCGGTATCATGTTGGGCATGACATTTGATGATGTTCGTTTTCTGTTCGAAAATGGTGGTTTATATGCGCCACGCGCAAATGATGCGGTTGTTTACACTATTGCGCCCGATTGGCGTTATAACTTGGATTATGAATGTCGGCAACGGAATATCTTTGTCCCTGACCAGTTGGAACATTGTATTCGCACATTGGCACAAAATCGTGGGTTAATGTATGCATCAGAATACCATTTGGTTCGCGATTTAACCGGCGAAACGATTGATGTTTATTTCACCAGCAATGCAACCGACAATGTTGTATGGCGCGTTGAATACAATAATGATGCGAACGAGATGGATGGCACCGCCGAAAAGTTCGAAGACCAACGCCAAAAAAAGATTCTTAATTTCTGGGCGGGCGTGGTTGATAAATATGGCACACCTAATTCTGGAACGGACAAGTGGGTATCGTCAAACAATTCTTATGATCCAATGATGACGGCATACTATGGCGCACTGGAATTGGTGGACAATGGTCGCCATGCCACTGATGCGGCGCTGAATGTAAAGGGCGCACGTGAAAACTTCCCATCGAAACCATATGCGTTTTAGTCCCGCATTTGCCGTTTTTTTATTTCAAAAAGATAGGAATAGTTTCACAATAGTTTTGACATAAATCCTAAAAAGCGGAATAATATCCTAAAACGGACACAAACCAAGCAGAAAACCAATGAAACCCGAATTACATTTAATCGTTTTATGGGCGAACGCCAGATATAAAGAACAAGAAATTGTTGATGATATTAAACAACGATTGGACATTATGGCGGCATATGATATGCATTGGTCATGTGATTTAGTGTCCAGTAATTTTACGCGGTTTTATGGTGTTAATTTGCCCAAAAACTCCCCAAAGGAACAAGAATGCGGGGTGACGGGATTTCTGTTGCTGGTTGTGCGCGATAATAATCCAAAATATGAATATGTTGAAACATCACGTGGCACCGAAAAGGTAAATATAAATATATTCAGTTTAAAGCAAAAATATCGTCAATGGACACGTGGTGGGCACAAGATTCACACTACTAATTCTGTGGCGGAAACAAATCATGATTCTGCATTGCTGCTGGGGTTAAATTATGATGATTTGAAGAAGTCTTTGTCGAAAAAGTGGAACGGCGAAATCAAAACAGTATATCGCGATTTAACCGGCGCAAAAGGTTGGACCAGCCTGAAAGAGTTTTTCTATACCTTAAACGCAACCATAAATTATACGGTGTTAAGAAATGCGGAAATATTGCCCAATAAGTTCAAGACCGATTTACATGGCGATATTGACATTTTGACCACTGATTTCAAGCAGATTCTGTTTATCACAAATGCGACCAAGGTGTTTGACGAACCGTATCGTGTTCACTGCGAAACAAAAATTGCGGGTGTCCCTGTAAGATTTGATTTCCGCTATGTTGGCGACGATTATTATTGCAAGGATTTTGAACAAGATTTATTGAAACACAAATACATAAATGCCAAGGGTGTTTCCGTCTTGGCGGATGAAGATTTGTTTTATGCTATGGTGTATCACGCATTGGTGCACAAGCGGGTTGTTGCACCTGATTACTATGACAAAATCTATGATTTATTTGTGAAGTTGGGTTTTGATAAATCATACGACATAAAAAAATATGCTTCTCCGTTTGATTTGTATTTTGAATTGCTGGAAAAGTTTATGGCGAACAACCACTACCAATATACCCGACCAATCGACAGAAGTGTATTTTTCAACGAAAAACTTACAATTTGGCGCAGAGCGTATAATTATCTAAACAATGCATTTCATTTCACAAACATACGACCGGTATATTGTGATAAAACCGCGCAGACAGATGCCAATTTATTCTTGTTCGCAACTGATGAATATGGAAACAATCTCTTTGTAAAATCCGGTGATATTCCCGAATTGTTCACTAATGAATACAAGAAGTCTGCGATTTTATATAATATCGACCATACGCATTTTGTTAAACCATTGTATTATCATGACAACTCGTTGGGTGCGGATGATGTTTGTTTCGTTGCAACCGAATACAAACGTGCCGGCACATTGTCGCGTTTAATGGAAACGACAACCGTGACGCCAAAACAACGGTCGGCAATGCTGGACGATATTCGCGACATATATACGGCGTTATCACAATCTGATGTTGTGCATCGCGACATTCGCCCAGACAACCTTATGTATTACAGAAACCATTTAATTTTGATTGATTTCCAGTTGGCTGTTAGTAAAAGCAATTACAAGGAATTGCAATTCCTGATGAAACACACCAAATATCTAAAATGGCTTGGCACAAGCGATTTTCGCCAGAAACAGTATTTGTGGGATGATGCCTATTCTTTATTAAAGGTTGTTGAATATATCGGCCGGCACAGCAGTTATGGCAAAAAATATGACGATTTACACAAATTGCTTGCGGGTGCGGTTGGCAAACAACAAATTCGCTTTAAACCAAAGCGCGCTAACAAGGGGCTGAAACGCCTGTGGAAACATATCAGAAAATTAAAGTTCTAAGTGCACAATGAACAGTTA
>JAGCOQ010000103.1 GCA_017642625.1 Alphaproteobacteria bacterium
ATTGCGATTGGCAATACGCCCGATGCCATTGGATCCAGCGTCCCAATATGACCAAACTTTTTGTTTTGAAAAAGACGCGCCACACGCGCCCCCGCGGTGCGTGAAAACAAACCCGAATCTTTATCAAGAATTATCCATCCGTCCATATTTTTACCCGAACAGATTTAGTTGTGTTTTTGTGGCACCTGGTTCGGCAACGCGACCGCTATGTGCTGGTTTCTGTGGTGTTGCTGGTGTTTGTGCCGCCGCGATTGGTGCGCGTTCCTCTAAGCCCATCAGGACACTTGCCGCGCGTTGCACCACCGCATCCGGCATGCCCGCCATCTTTGCCACATGAATACCGTATGAACGATTGGCGACACCGGAAACAATCTTGTGCATAAAGATAATTTCGTTATTGTGTTCGCGAACATCAATCGTCAAACATGCTACATTTTGCAATTTGTCGGCACCATCACCAACAAGCGTTGTCAATTCGTGATAGTGTGTTGCAAACAATGTGCGTGCACGCAGAGTGTTCATATATTCCAAAACCGCCTGGGCAATCGCCATACCGTCGTATGTTGCGGTGCCCCGCCCTATTTCGTCAAAGATAATAAACGACTGATTCGTGGCGCGACGAAGGATGTTTGCCGTCTCACTCATTTCCACCATAAATGTTGATTGTCCCGCCGCCAAATTGTCAGATGCACCAACACGACTGAATAATTGGTCGCAAATACCGATTGTGGCGCGTGTTGCCGGAACAAATGAACCAAGGTGTGCCAAAACAACAATCAGCGCGTTCTGACGCAAATATGTTGATTTACCAGCCATATTTGGTCCGGTGAGCAATGCGATTGGGCGCACATCTAAATTGCAATCGTTTTTAACAAACGCGTCACCACGTTGTTGTAATGCATATTCAATTACTGGATGGCGGCCACCAACAATATCAAAAGCGGTGTCCGTAGTTATTTCAGGGCGCACCCAATTATATTCAGATGCACAACGTGCCAACGCATACCACACGTCCAAGTCCGCCAACATATCTGCGGTGGATAAAATATCATCTGCGATACCACGAATTTTTTCAATCAGGCCCGCCACTATTTCTGCTTCTATGCCGGCGGCCTTTTCAGCAGCATTACGAACATCATTATCCAGATCAATCAATTTTGCGGTGGTAAAGCGAACATTGCCCGCCATTGTTTGACGGTGTATAAAGCCGGAATCCGCCGTCATCATAACATCTGCGCGTGCGGATGGAACCTCTATGAAATACCCCAGTATATTGTTGTATTTTATCTTTAATGTATGAATGCCAGTTTGTGCGGCGTATTGCGATTGCAGGCCTGCGATTGTTTCACGTGCACCATGCGACAGACCGCGCATATTATCAAGCGCCAAATCAAAGCCGTCGCGAATCACACCGCCATCACGGAAAAATGTTGGTAATTCATCCGCCAACGCAGACTTTAATTCCAACGCCAACGCATCATGTGTATTTATTGATTCAAATGCTTTGGTAAGTTTGGCATCCAATCGTGTTGCCATCATTTTTGCGTTTGGCAATTCAATCAAGAAATCACAAATATGTTTCATGTCGCGTGGTGTTCCGCGTCCAGACAACAAACGCGACAATGCGCGCCCAACATCCGGCACAGATTCCAATGCGCATGCAACCATGCCGGCAACATTTGGATTTGTCACCATGTGTGAAATGTGTTCTTGGCGTGATAAAATTGTGTCACGATCACCTGACAAAGAACGCAAGTATCCACGCAACTTACGCGCACCCGCCGCGGTTTTAGTTTTATCAACAACATTTAACAAACATACGCCGCCGTCATTTATTGGTGCATCTATTTCCAAACTTTTCCAAGTTGCAGAGTCAATTAATAATTGTGCGCCGTTCTTGAATCCGCGTGGTGCGCGGAAAGTAATATCTGCGCCACGTTGCGTGTTGAATAAATAACCCGCCAACAAACAAATTGCACCGGTTGCGTTTCTTACCGCTTCTGCGACATCAACGGCACCGGCGAATACACGCGCCACAATTACATCAATGTCTGCGCGTAAATACAATTTTTCATATACTGGTGTTGTTTTAAAAGAATCGCGTATGTGCATGATTTCTGGGCGTTCAGCAATCGCAGACGGATAAATAATTTCCGCCGGTGCAATACGCACCATATCATCAATTAAATTATCAGATGTTCCGACAAAAAACTCTCCGGTTGAAATATCGCAACCCGCAATATCAAATGCGCCATTTTCCATTGGGGTAATCGCAACCAAGAAATTAGAGTTTTTGGGATTTAACAGATTTTCATCAGTAAGCGTTCCAGGTGTTAAAACACGAATAATTTTGCGATCAATAAACTTGTGTCCGCGTGCCTTGGCTTCGGCGGGCGTTTCCATCTGTTCAACCAATGCGACTTTGAAACCCGCGCGAACAAGACGACCAAAATAATTATCGGCCGCATGCCACGGAATACCGCACATAGGGATATTTTCGCCATCACCGTCTGAACCGCGTGATGTTAAAACCAGTCC
>JAGCOQ010000104.1 GCA_017642625.1 Alphaproteobacteria bacterium
CCGTTATATCGGCCAAAGCATAGATATCATAGCGTTCCTTTATCAACTGGGCCAGTATCTTGCGACTGTCCGTGTGCAATAATTGCGGTCTTGTGTCGCGGAAATTAGTCCGCTTCACCAGCAATTCTAAATCGGCTTTCAGCCAAATAGTAATCGCCCTTTTCAAGACCATTTCACGAACAGCCGGCGTTATAAACGCGCCCTCGCCCGTGGAAATTACTTTGCATACTGGTTCGGTGTCCAACAATCGTTCCATCACGCGGTGTTCAACGCGCCGAAATTCCGCTTCGCCATACATAGCAAAGATATCAACAACGCTGCAACCCGCAGCGGCTTCGATTTCTTTGTCTGAATCAACAAACGGGATTTTAAGTCGGCGTGCCAACGCGCGACCAATGCTGGTCTTGCCCGCCCCCATCAATCCGACCATTACAATCGGACGATCCGATAAAGATAATGATTCCTTATCCATGCCGTAATGATGATATAAAAAAAATAACTAACTAACAATAAAAATTTTATGATTTTAAATCGCACCAAAATGTGATATAATACAATGTATAGAAACAAGAGAGAGATTACCATGAAACACATTTCTTTTGGCGCACTGTGCGCGGTTCTTATGTTTAATGCAAACGCATTTGCAACACCAATATCGCATCTGCATGCGGACGGTGTGACAATGAATAACATTGCCGTTATGCAACATTCAATTATGTTAAATGCGTTTAACAATTTTGATGGCTCTATGGCGGGAATCATTGAACGCCATGCCCAAAAGGCGCCAAGAACCGAACCAGTGGAAGACTCTATGCAGCCTAATCAAATCGACAGATATGGCGAAATGTTGTATTATGGCGAATATGGCGACGATGGAACTGTGTTCTCTGCCCCTGGGCGTGGACGCAGCGGTGGTGATGGCGAACAGAATCTTTCTTTGTGGCTTGATTGGCAACATGCCCAAGATTATGCGAAGTTTGATAACTTCAAACGTATCGATTCGAATTACGATTTGATTTCATTGGGATTCGCGGACGAATTCAACAGCACATCTCAACACTATTCTAAATTCGGTGGTTTTGGTGGTGTTGCACTGGGACGCGAAAAGGCGCCGGATGTTGTTAAATTATCTGAAACTGGCGAATATGTTGGTTTATACTATGCGTATCATGTCCAGGGTTTAACAGTTCAAGCTGCTGGCGATTTTGGTGCAATGTTCACAGATGCAAAATCCGATTACAGCAAACATGACTTTACAAATCTGTGGGCTGGTGCGGGTGTGAACGCGTCATATGATATATTCTTGGACGAAACATCTGTGTTGCAACCTGCTTTATATCTTGGTTATACATGGATACGCACAAATGGCTACGAACCAACGCCATGTGTCGCGGTTGATAATTTCCATATATTCGAAGTATCACCCGCCCTGCGCGCAATCACACATATAACAGATGGTTGGTATGGTGCAATGTCCGCGCGTTATGTGTTTAATTTCTCACATGGTGGCGACATTCGTGATGCGGGTGTCACATTACCAGATTTGGAATCGTTGAATTACTATGAATACGGTCTGTCGGCAGAGAAGTCGATTGACAGATTCAACTTTGCCGTATCGGTGAATCGTCGCGATGGCGGTCGTACCGGCTGGAACGGTAATATCCGTATGAAATATATGTTCTAAAAAAGAACCGCCCAAATGGGCGGTTTTTTTAATGCTTTTTTATTTATTCCAAATTCGCCAACTGTTCCAATTGATCGGCTGCAATCAATGCATCAATCATTTCGTCCAGTGCCGCCCCGCCCGCCAAAATATCATCTAACTTATACAAAGTTAACTTGATACGATGATCGGTCACGCGTTGTTCTGGGAAATTATAAGTGCGAATTTTTTCACTGCGATCGCCCGAACCAACCATAGAACGACGCGATGCATTTGATGCGTTCATTTGCTCCATACGTTGCTTTTCATACAACTTGGAACGCAGAACCGCCATGGCGGTCGCCTTGTTTTGAAATTGCGAACGTTCGTTTTGACATGTCACAACAATTCCCGACGGAAAGTGCGTAATACGAATTGCAGAATCAGTTTTGTTAACGTGCTGGCCACCGGCACCGGACGCGCGGAAAATGTCGATACGAATATCTTTGTCATCAATCACGACATCAATGTCTTTTGCCTCTGGCATAACAGCGACAGATGCCGCAGATGTGTGAATGCGGCCGCCCGCTTCGGTTTCAGGCACACGTTGCACACGGTGAATACCCGATTCAAACTTCATACGCGCATACGCACCAACACCATCTATCTTGAAAACGACTTCTTTATAACCATGCAAAGATGTCGGATTTTCTTCGATAATTTCAATCTTCCACCCATGGCGCAAAGCATATGATTTATATTGATTAAACAGGTCACCCGCAAACAACGCAGATTCTTCACCACCAACGCCCGCGCGGATTTCCATAATAACACTGTTATCGTCTGCGGCATCACGTGGCAACAGTGCGATTTGCAATTTGCGCTCTATTTCCGGTAATGCATGATTTAATTCAACCAACTGTTCCGCGGCAATCGCGTGCAATTCCGGATCATGTTCCATTTCTGTTGCATCTGCGATTCCCTGTTGCGTTTGAAAATATTCATTTATCAGTGGCACAATTTCATTCAGGCGCGAATATTCCTTGGACAATTTGGTAAGTTCATCACCCGACACATTACCACTGTTCATTTGTGCCTCTATTTCCGCAGCACGGGAAAGAATATCTTTTAACTTCTGTTCTACTATCATTTTTTATGCCGTTTTTAATAATTTTATCGTGTCCGCAACCGACAATTTTTGCTGCTGACCGGCCGCCATATTTTTGACACTTATTTCTTTAGATTTTACTTCATCTTCGCCGATTATCAAACTGAACTTAGCCCCTATTTTATCAGCATACTCAACTTGGTTTTTGAACTTCTTTTCGGCATCCAGATATACCGTTGTAGCAATATTTTTATCACGCAAAGCACTTACAACTTTCATGGCAAATGGAACCGACGAATTACCCATCGGCAACACCGCTGCAACGATTGGCGTTTCATATTTTGACAGATCAATTTTATTCTCTTCCATCAAAGCAACCAACAAGCGCGAAACACCGATAGATGCGCCAACACCGACGATTTTCGTTTTGGAAAACTTCGATGCAAGATTCTCGTAACGACCACCGCCACCCACCGCCGGCAAGTATGGATAATCAACACTGAAAAATTCGAACACAATACCGGTATAATATGAATGACCACGCATAATCGACACATCTATTTCGGCATTTTTGATACCCATTTCGTCCAACAATGCCATAAAATCATCCATCTCTGTTATTGCCACTTTTAAGTTTTCACTTTTGTTTAAAAATGACCGATAACCATCTGTGAATACCTTATTTATTTCATTTGCCTTTTTGTCACCAATTGTATCAATTAAGGCTGGTAAAAAGTCTTTTAACTTATCTTTTTTATCAATCAAGATGAATGTGGCACGCGCTTGTTCATCGTTCAGTTTTAAATACTCGAACATCGCATTCCAGAAACGACGATTACCGACTTTTATCTTAACCCGCCCAACGATATCAGATATTGATTCATACATTTTTGATAATGTAGCGACAATTTCGGCATCATAATTTGTAGATAATGTTTCCAAACCCAAAATATCAATGTCCATTTGGTAAAATTCGCGATAACGACCACGTTGGGGACGTTCGCCGCGATAATTACGCGCAAATTGATACGCACGGAAAGGAAACACCAAATCGTTCAGATGACCGGCAACATAGCGCGACAGCCCAACTGTGCCGTCATAGCGCAATCCCATTTTTGTATCGCCTTTTTGAAACAAAAACATCTGTGTTTCGATTTCATCCCAATTATCTTTGTCTGTTAAAACTTCGGCGCGTTCAATCGCCGGCAAATCAAGCCGCGAAAAACCGGCAATATTCAACACCCCACGCATACGTTCAACGCACGTGTCAAAGCACCGTTGCTGGGCCGGTGTTAATTCTATAAATCCCGATAAAGGTTTTGTTGGTTTTAATTCCATTTTTCTCATTCCTATTGTTTTTATTATTTATGGAAAACCGCATACTTATCGTATGCTATTATATCATATTTTTTTAATAGACGCTAGAAACACACACCCGCACGGGCGTGATGAAAGAACGAAAAAGAAACCATATTTTTATTCATAGCGACTTAAATATAGCCTAAAAATCCCAGATTTCAAGGATTAAAAATATTTATGCAACTCTGCGCCGTGCTGATTCAGCCACCTTTTTGCACGTTCCACGCCAAAACCATACAGTTCGGACACGAATTTCCAGAATGCCGGCGAATGATCCATATGTCGCCGGTGCGCCAATTCATGCATAACGACATAGCGCATTACATCACGCGGTGCAAACGCCAATCGCCACGACAGCGACATTGTTCCAGTGGTTGAACAACTGCCCCATCTGGACGTCGTATCGTGCGCGACAACGCGCGACGGCCATAATTCGCGTGGTGCGGTGTGTATCATTTCGCGCGCGACCTTTAAAAACTCGGTCTTTACAAAATTAC
Organism: Alphaproteobacteria bacterium; assembly: GCA_017642625.1. Next base: position 4,607 of record JAGCOQ010000104.1, read on the forward strand.
GAACACGACTTTCGAACATTTCCGCCCCGCCCCCAACAATCAGTGTCGCATGCGTTTCGTCATGAATAATAAATTGATTCGCGCGACGTGTTGGGTCGTGGTGTAATGTTATTGTTTGTCCCATAATTTCAATCGAATCGCCGGATTTTATTGTTTGTTTTTGTGGTGCACGCGCAAATATGTTTTCTATCCAACGACGCCTTTCTTCGACAAACTTTAGTGCCGACTTGTCAGATGTTGTCCATGGTTTTGATATTGCGATTTCGTGCGTTGGCGCGGTTTTTGGTCGCAAGGTGATATTCCGCACCCCCCGTCGTGTTGTAATTATTATGGGAATGTTTTCGCCAGTCGAAGACACAAACACATAGTTGGACATTATTTCACTTAATCAGATTTTTTATTTCGTGAACGATTTGTTCCGCGCTGAACCCCATCGCAGAATACACACGTGCGCCCGCCCCCGACAAACCGAATCGATTTATTCCAATAACTGCATCGGCAAATTCAAACCACGGTGTTGGGACGGATGCCTCTATCACAATGATGCGCCCACGCAGAATCTGTCTTTTATATGTCGCAGATTGCGCCCTGAAATGTTCAACCGACAGCATACTTACCACTTGGACACTGTCGCCCAAGGCACGCGCAACACTGACCGCCAATGGAACTTCTGAACCAGTCGCAATAATAGTCATACGCACACGCGCGGTTTTCGCCGGTTTTATAACATATGCACCACGCGCAATGTCAGAACCCGCTGGCGTTGGCACCAGGTGAATCTTTTGACGCGACAAAACAATGCACGAAGGACGCGCTTTTTCAGCCAAAGCGGTGCGCCAAGCAAATGCAACCTCTACCATATTACATGGGCGAAATACATTCAGGTTCGGTATCATACGCAATGACGGCAATTGCTCTATGGGTTGATGCGTTGGACCATCTTCGCCAACCGCAACACTGTCATGCGTAAAGACATACACCACCGGCAACCCAGACATAGCCGCCATACGAATCGCCGGACGCATATAGTCAGAAAATACCAAGAACGTCGAACCAAACGGTCGTAAGCCCGCCGCCGCCAAACCGTTCATAATTGCACCCATTGCGTGTTCACGCACACCATAATCAATATAGTTTCCGGTAAAATGTCCGGGCACAATATGCACCGATTGCGATACGGCGACATTTGTGCTGCCCCCAAGATCCGCACTGCCCCCGATAATATCAACACCCGCAAGCAACATTGCATCCAAATACATACCGGACAATTCACGTGTTGAAATATCGGTTGGTATTGCCGGCGTTTTTACACGCGACAAATCAATTTTCTTGGCGCGCGTTGGTGCCATGCGTGGCAACTTTGCAACACCGTCCCACAATGCACGACCCGCAGACGAATCGAGTTTATGAATCAAACGATCCATTTCGCCATCATCCAGCGCCAAACCATGCGCCCGCGGTGTTCCCGCAAGGGATGAATACTTACCAATTTCTGTTTTGCACTGAATAAAAGTTGGACGCATCAAACGGCGCGAATCGGCAATCGCAGAACTTATTTTTTCGCCATCCATACCATCAACGGACGACACATTCCACCCCGCCGCACGCATACGCGTTGGAATGTCCATATCTGTTTGCGCAACGCCATCAATCGTAATTCCGTTATCGTCCCACAACAAAACAAGATTGTTTAATTTATACCGTCCGGCAAAAGCAATCGCTTCTTGGGCAACACCTTCACTTAAATCGCCGTCGCCACAAATGCAATACACACGCGCATCTGTATTTTTTATTTTTTCCGCCAACGCCAAACCAACCGCGTTTCCGACGCCCTGGCCCAGCGGTCCAGTTGTTGCATCAATACCATCAATTCCATATTCTGGATGCCCCGGCAATCCGCCGATTTTACGGAAAGTTTCAAGCGAACCAACATTATACCCCGCCAACCTTAGCGCAGAATATAACATTGCCGAACCATGCCCTGCCGACAACACAAACCGATCAAGCCCACGACGAACAAAGTTTGCAAAAACCGCCGTAATTATATCAGACGCGCCCAGCACGATTCCAACATGCCCACTGTGTGCAGACAAAATCGCGCGCAATGCATCCGCACGCACGACATTGGCCATATCTTTCAAATCCGTGGCATTATATCTCATTTTATGTTATTATATCATAATCAAAGGTATAATAAAATGTTAAAAATATGGACTGATGGTTCTTGTTTAGGCAATCCTGGACCGGGCGGATGGGCATTTGTCGCAACCGACGGTAAAAATATCGCGGAACGTTGCGGTGGCGAACCCAACACAACCAATAATAAAATGGAACTTATGGCGGTCATACGCGCGCTGACCGCGGCACACCGACACAGTGCCGTTGAAATCCATACCGACAGCCAATATGTTAAAAACGGTATGCAGACCTGGATGAAAAATTGGAAGAAAAATAATTGGCGCACAGCTGACAAAAAGCCCGTTAAAAACCAAGAGTTATGGCAAAAACTGGATGAATTGGCGCAAAAAGTCGAAATCCATTGGGTTTGGGTCAAAGGACACGCCGGCGAAGAATACAATGAACGTTGCGACGAATTGGCGCGTGGCTGTGCCGAAGAATTAAAATAATTTTATATATTTGTTGACAAACCATATAATTGTGCTACATTGTCGCCAAGAGGTGACAAAATGCTTTTAGACAAAACAACACATCAACTTCCAAGAAGCACGCCAAGTGCCAAGGAAGAGTTTATTCAAGATCGCAAGAATAAAATTGAAAAGTTTAAAAACGAAATTAATAAAATAAAAAAGAACCCGACCTTGTCTGAGGGTGAACGTGCTAGAAAAATTGCTCGTTTCCAAGGATTCATTGCAGATTATGAACGCGATATAGAACAAACATTGGACAGCATTGAACGCGAAAACGTGAAAATGGCACCTTTCTATGAAAGGTTAGAAAAAATCATTGCTGCTAAAAAAGCGCAGGAAGCTCAAAAATAGTCACAATATCAAGTATCTCAAACACCCGCGACAATCAAGAGAATCAAAAGATTGGTATTTATTATCGGGGAATTTGAAATACTTATCAAAGATAACCAAGAATTTCTTACTAATCGTGATTGCAAAGAACGCGCAATCATCGACAAATTTATTAACAAAAGGTAATATAGAGGCATATTATGACAAAAAAACTTATCATTCAAAATCCTGAAACGCCCGAAAACCCACATGAACCGGCGATACTTTCTGATCGCGCACATAATGAAAAAAATATTACCCAAGTAAGCGTATCAGGCGAGGAATTCACGGAGGTTTCACCGCTTTATGGCACAGTGGCATTGCCATTGTCTGATGAATTGCCACCACGCAAATCCCCTAAAGGTGATATTGTTCGTGAAGTAGATGACGGTCCGTCAATTGAAGCACTTAATGATTTGGTTGCTGACATTGAAAAAGAACAAGAAAAAATCAGAGCCATTCAAAATAGTCCAGAATGGAACGATCACGAACGCGCAGACAAAATACAATACTGTTTAAACAAGATTGCAAAATATCGCAAAACACTTGATGAATGGATTAATTTACGTATCGCGAATGGTTGGAAATCATACGCTTTCAATAAATTGGTAAAAAGATACCACAAGACAAAATAAAAAAACGGCGGAAACGCCGTTTTTTTATCCATGAAATCCCATCGCAACAATGAACATTTCAACACTATCCTTGCGCGAGGATGGCGGTTTTACTTGTTGCACCGAATTAAAATGTGTTTTCATTTCTTTGATTAAATCGCCAGTTGTGCCACCAGTAAAAGATTTTGCAACAAATGTTCCGCCAATCTTTAACGCGTGCAACGCAAAATCCAGCGCATATTCCAGCAACACCATTTGGCGTAAATGATCGGTCTTTTTATGTCCAACCGTATTTGGTGCCATATCAGAAACAACAACATCCGCGGTTCCATGCCCTATTTCATCACTGTCCAGGCCCAGTTGTTCATTTAACCACGCCAACGCTTCATCAGATGTAAAATCACCTTGGTAAAAAGTGACATTTGGTATCGGCTTTATTTCCAGCAAATCCATGGCAAAGATTTTAGAGTTTGGGTATTTTCGTGCGATATATTGCGACCAAGACCCCGGCGCAGCACCCAAATCAACAACAACCTGACCATTTTTCAGGAAATGAAAACGTTCATCCATTTCAATCAGTTTATATGCCGCCCGCGCACGATAGCCATCTGCATGCGCACGCGCAACGTACGGATCGGCGGCTTGGCGTTGAATCCAGGCAACTGATGATTTTTTTGCCGCAATCTTTTTATTTAATATTTTCATTTCGTTGTCATTTTATCTGGTACGCTGGTCGATAACTTGCATTACCTCTTGGTTGCGCTGAATTTGGGCAACTTCGGCTTGATGTTTTAACCAGAACCGCCATGCGCGTTTTCCCGCATTAAAGAACGGCAATTC